>JACCQW010000196.1 GCA_013813955.1 Solirubrobacterales bacterium | reverse complement strand
GCAGCGCGTCGAGCCCGACCCGCACCGCGCCCTGTCGCTCGCGCGGGAGCTGGCCGGGCCCGACGGCGTGGTCCTCGCCACGGGCTCGATCTACCTGATCGCGGACCTGCTGCGGGGCCCGGTCTCGGCCGCGCCGGGGTCGGTGCTGTGAGCGACGACGGGCCCTCCGCCCTGGCACTGATCGGGGCCGTGGCCGTGATCGTGGCCCTGGTGATCCTGATCTTCTTCGGGTTGGGCTACGGCTTCGGCCGGTTGTTTCTCTAGTCTCTAGCGATCGTGCTGGCCGTCTTCGGGATCAACAGCGATGGGCTGAACCTGGCCATCAACATGCTCATCCTGTTCTTGATCGTCATCTACCTGGCGCTCGTGTACTGGACCTACATGGACGCGCGGCGCCGGGTCTCGGACCCGATGCTGATCGCGTGCGCGACGGCCGCCTCGCTGTTTCCCTTCCTCGGGACGATGACCTACCTGATCGTCCGCCCGCCGGAGTACCTCGACGACATCCGCGAGCGCGAGCTGGAGATGCAGGCCGCCGAGGCACGCCTGCACGACCTCAACTACGTCCTGTGCCCGCACTGCGACTACGAGGTCGAGAAGGACTTCCTGCGCTGCCCCTCGTGCCTGCGCAAGCTGAAGGACCCGTGCGGCAACTGTGCGCGTCCGCTGGACCCCGTCTGGAAGGTCTGCCCCTACTGCGAGGCGGAGATCCCCGGCGTCACCGCCCCGCGCCGGCGGCGCCGGCGGGCAACCCCGGACGGCCAGCCGGGGACCGAGCAGACCGCCGTCGACTAACGACTTCAGAGGAGATACGACATGGACCGGACCCTCATCCTGGTCAAGCCGGACGCGTTCGCGCGCAACCTGACCGGCGAGATCATCGCCCGCTTCGAGCGCAAGGGCCTGCGCCTCGCCGCGCTGCGCCACATGACCCTCGACGCGGCCACGGCCAAGCGCCACTACGCCGAGCACGACGGCAAGCCGTTCTTCGGCGACCTCGTGGACTTCATCACCTCCGGGCCACTGGTCGCGATGATCCTCGAGGGCCCCGCTGCGGTGAAGGCGGCGCGCCAGGTGATCGGCGCCACCGACCCGCTCGAGGCGGCCACGGGCTCGATCCGCGGTGACTTCGCGGTCGAGGTCGGCAGGAACATGGTCCACGGCTCGGACTCCGCGGAGTCCGCCGAGCGCGAGGCCGCGATCTTCTTCGGCTAGCGTTTGCCGGCACCCTGGCGTCCACTCATCCTGGCCTCGCGCTCGCCCCAGCGGCGCGCGATCCTCGATCAGCTGGGCATCGCCTACGAGGCACTGCCCGTCGACGTCGAGGAGCTGGCCGTCGGGGCGCCGGTCGAGGTGGCCCGCGCCAACGCGCTGGCCAAGGCCCGCGCCGCGGCCGCACGACGCCCCGGGCGCCTCGTGCTGGGGGTCGACACGATCGTCGACCTGGACGGCGAGATCTTCACCAAGCCGGGCTCGGCGGAGGCGGCGAGAGCGACCCTCGGGCGCCTGCAGAACCGCACCCACGAGGTGCTCAGCGGGCTCGCGCTCGTCCGCGACGACGACTCTCAGCTTGTGCATGAGGCCACGGGTGTGACGTTCCGGGCCCTGGACGAGCACCTCCTGGACCGCTACGTGCGGACCGGCGAATGGCGCGATCGCGCGGGCGGTTATGCGATCCAGGGCCAGGGTGCGGCGCTCGTCCGCCGGATCGCGGGCGAATATCTGAACGTGGTCGGGCTCCCGGTCGGAGCTTTGCTCGACCTCGACTCGAGCCTTATCCTCAGGCATCGGTAGAGGGATTGCACGAGCGCGGGCGCATCGTCGCTAGACTCCGCTGCGGCGCCGGCCCCTCGCGTGCCCCCAAAGCGCACGTCTCAGACGGGGACCACGCCCCCTCTTCATGGGCTTCTTCAGCTACCTCACCGGCTTCGGAGGCCGCGACATGGCGGTCGACCTCGGTACGGCCAACACCCTGGTCTATGTCCGCGGCCGCGGCATCGTCCTGTCCGAGCCGAGCGTCGTGGCGATCGACTCGCGCAGCGGTGAGGTCCACGCCGTGGGCATCGAGGCCAAGCGCATGCTCGGCCGCACGCCCGGCACGATCTCCGCGATCCGGCCGCTGAAGGACGGCGTGATCGCCGACTTCGACGTCACCGAGGAGATGCTGCGCCACTTCATCCAGAAGGTGCACCAGAACCGCTGGGCGCACCCCCGCGTGGTGGTCTGCGTCCCGTCGGGCGTGACCGGCGTGGAGAAGCGCGCCGTCGAGGAGGCGTGCCTGAGCGCCGGCGCGCGTCAGGCCTACCTCATCGAGGAGCCGATGGCGGCCGCGATCGGCGCCGGCCTGCCGGTCGGCGAGCCCACCGGGTCGATGGTCGTGGACATCGGCGGCGGCACGTCGGAGGTGGCCGTCATCAGCCTCGGGGGCATCGTCGTCAGCCAGTCGATCCGCATCGGCGGCGACGAGCTCGACGAGGCGATCATCAACTACGCCAAGCGCGAGTACAAGCTGCTCATCGGCCAGCAGACCGCGGAGGAGGTCAAGCTGGAGATCGGGTCGGCGTACCCGATGCAGGAGGAGGTCCAGGCCGAGATCCGCGGCCGCGACATGGTCTCCGGCCTGCCCAAGACCGTGGTGCTCACCAGCGAGGAGATCCGCCAGGCCCTCGAGGAGCCGCTCTCGCAGATCATCGACGCGGTCAAGGAGACGCTGGATCGCACCCCGCCGGAACTGTCGTCGGACATCATGGATCGTGGCATCATGCTGGCCGGTGGCGGATCGCTGCTCCAGGGGCTCGACGAGCGCCTGCGTGAGGAGACGCAGATGCCCGCACACCTCGCCGAATCGCCGCTGACCTGCGTGGCGGTGGGCTCCGGGCGCTCCCTGGAGGAGTTCGAGGTCATCCACCGCACCAACAAGAATTCGAAGAGCCGCCGGCGCCGCTACTAAGCGCGCCACGACGGTAACCCGACCAGAGCCTTGGAGTCCCTTCTCACGTGTATGACAAGACCGTCCGGCGGCGCCGGGCAGTTCTCGGGCTGCTCGTCGCCTGCTCACTGATCCTCCTCACCGCGTACTTCGGCGAGTCCGCGGGCGGGGCCCTGCACGGCGTGCAGCGCGGCGCCAGCGAGGTGCTCAACCCCGTCCAGGACGGGGCCAGCCGCGCGCTGAAGCCCGTCCGCGACCTGTTCGGCTGGTTCGGGGACACGCTGGAGGCCAAGGGCGACGTCGAGGATCTGCGCGCGGAGCGCAACTCGCTGCGCCGCGAGCTGCTCGCCGAGGAGGGCGCGCGCGTCGAGGCCGACCGGCTGCGCAAGATGCTCGAGCTCGACAGCGCGCTGGACCTCGAGCGCTACGAGCCGGTCACCGGCCGGGTCATCGCGCAGTCACCGACCGTCTGGTACGCGACGATCCGCGTGAACAAGGGGTCGGACGACGGCGTGCGCCGCGGCCAGCCCGTGATCAACGAGGAGGCGCTCATCGGCGAGGTGACAGAGGTGTTCAGCGGCGCCGCGCAGGTGACGCTGATCACCGACACGACCTCCAAGGTCACCGCGCGCACGAGCCGGCGCGGGTCCTTCGGCGTCGTGGAGCCCGCCAGCGCCGGCAACCCAACCGACCTGATCCTGAACTTCGCCCCCTCCAGCGTCAACCTCGACGAGGGCGAGCGCGTCGTGACCCGCGGCACGGTCACCGACACCGACCGTCTGCAGTCGCTGTTCCCCGCGGGCCTGCCCGTCGGCGAGATCACGCGGATCGAGAACGCGGGCACGGACACGCAGGAGGTCCACCTGCGACCGTTCGCGAACATGCGCAACCTCGACGTCGTGCAGATCCTCACGCGCCCGGGGGCCGGCACCTGATGGTCGCGGCGACGCCCCAGCTGCTCGCCCGGCTGGCCGCGCTCGTCGTCGGCGGCGTCGTGGTGCAGACCGCGGCGATATCCCAGCTGCCGGTCGCGGGCGCCAACGCCGACCTCTCACCGCTGCTGGTGATGGCGATCGGGCTGCTGTGTGGCGCGCTGGCGGGAGCGTGCTTCGGCTTCGGCGTCGGCCTGTTCGTAGACGTCGCGCTGCTGCAGACGCTCGGCGTCTCCTCGCTCGTGCTGGTCGCGGTGGGCTACGGCGCCGGGCGCATACGCGAGGCGCGCGACCCCGAGGGCACGCTCGTGCCGATCGCGGTCGGCGCCACGGCCACGCTCGCCTTCAGCATCGGCTTCGCCGTCATGCAGTTCCTGCTCGGCGTCGAGGCGCCGGTGAGCGGGGCCCTCGTGCGCCAGGTCATCACCACGCTCGTGCTCAATACGCTGCTGGCGCTGCCGCTGTACGTGCTCGTGCGGCGCTGGCTGCTGCCCGCCCTGCCCGACGATCCCCGCCGCCGGCGCCGGCGTGCCTACACCACCGGCGGCCTGTCTCCGCTCTCGCGCACATGATCGAGCCCGTCTCCGACCGCCGTCCCCCGATCACGCCGCAACTGGCCCTGCGCGTGGCGATCCTCGGCTTCGTCGCGCTCGCGCTGTTCGCGGTGGTCTTCTTCCGCCTGTGGTACCTGCAGGTGCTCTCCGGCGACCAGTACCTGGCCGACGCGAACAACAACCGTTTTCGCGAGCTGCGCATCCAGTCGCCCCGGGGCGAGATCGTCGACCGCGACGGCACGGTCATCGTGCGCAACAAGCGCGCGGTCGTGGTCGAGATGGACCCGTCCGAGCTGCCCCAGGCCGAGCGCGACCTCGCGTCCAGATGGGGTCAGGCCGCCGGCCGGCGTGCGGCCCGCCCGCGGAGCGAGCGCGGCTCGCAGGTGCGCATCCCGCCGATCCCCACCGCCGAGCTGCGCACGCGCTTCGAGCGCCTGGCGGGCGTCCTGGACACCTCGGCGGGGGCGATCCACCGCCAGGTGGTGCGGTCCCTGGCGATCGTTCCCTACTCCTCCGTGCGCCTGAAGACCGACGTCCCGCGCTCCGTGCTGGCCTACCTCTCCGAGCGCGCCGAATTGTTCGAGGGCGTCCGCGTCCAGCAGACCTACCTGCGCGACTACCCGCGCGACAAGCTCGCCGCCCAGATTCTCGGCACGGTGGGCGAGATCAGCCCGGCCCAGCTCAAGCAGGAGGCCTTCCGCGGCGTGCCGCAGGGCACGATCATCGGCCAGGAGGGCCTGGAGAGCAGCTACGACCGTTACCTGCGCGGCGAGGACGGCATCGAGCGCGTGCAGGTCGACGCGTTCGGCCGGCCGATCCCCAACGACCGCCTGCGCGACTCCGAGCCGGTGGCGGGGGAGCAGCTCAAGCTCTCGCTGGACTACAAGCTGCAGCTCACCGGGCAGCGCGCGATGGCTGGGCCGCTGAACCCCGGCGACAAGGCCGGAGCGTTCGTGGCCCTGGACCCGCGCAACGGCGAGGTGCTCGCGATGGGCTCCAACCCGAGCTTCGACCCCGACCTGCTGACCAAGCCGATCACCCAGAAGCGCTACGACGCGCTGTTCGGCGACGACGCCGGCGCACCACGCTTCAACCGCGCGGTCGCCGGCCTGTATCCGACCGGCTCGGTGTTCAAGCCGATCACCGCGATGGCCGGCCTGCAGAGCGGAGCGATCACCGACGCGACGGTCATCTCCGACCCGGGCTGCATCGACATCGGCACGCGCGAGTTCTGCAACGCCGGTGACGTCCCCAACGGTCCCGTCGCGCTGCGCCAGGCGCTCGAGGTCTCCTCGGACGTCTACTTCTACCGCCTCGGCCAGCAGCTCTTCGGCCTCGACGGCCAGGTGCTCCAGAAGTGGGCGCGCCGACTGGGCGTCGGGCGTGAGACCGGGATCGACCTGCCCGACGAGTTCGAGGGTCTGATCCCCGACCGCAAGTGGCGCGCCCGGCTCAACGAGCGCGAGCGCAAGTGCCGGCCGGGCAATGGCGGCCGCCCGTGCTTCGCGCTGGACATCCGCCCCTACAACACGGGCGACAACGTCAACCTGGCGGTGGGCCAGGGCGACGTGCAGGCCACGCCGCTGCAGATGGCCGTCGCCTACTCGACGATCGCCAACGGGGGCAAGGTCGTGCGCCCGCACCTCGGCCTGGAGATCGAGGACGGCCAGGGCCGCCTGATCCAGCGCATCGAGCGCGACCCCGCCCGCAGGGTGAAGTTCGACCCCGCCAACCGCCAGGCGATCATGGACGGCCTGCGCCTCGCCGCACAGGGCTCGCGCGGCACGTCGACCGACGTGTTCTCCGGCTGGCCGCACGACCGCTTCCCGGTCTTCGGCAAGACCGGCACCGCCGAGCGACCGCCCAAGGGCGACCAGTCGTGGTACGTCGCCTACGTGCAGAGCGAGACGCGGCCGATCGTCGTCGCCGCCACCGTCGAGGAGGGCGGCTTCGGCGCGGAGACCGCCGCGCCGATCGTGCGCCTGCTGCTGTCGCAGTACTACGGCGTGGACAAGCGGATCGTCCGGGGCGACTCGAGGACGCGATGAACGAGCCCGCGAGCAACCGCCTCGGCGGCCTGCGCCTGCCCTTCGACCCGCTGCTGATGCTGGCCACCGCCGGGCTGCTCGTCGCCTCGCTGGTCACGCTGGGCGCCGCCACCGGCGACGACGTCCCGGGCGACCCGAACTACTACGTCACGCGCCAGGGGATCTACTTCGCCGTCGGCCTGATCGCGGCGCTGGCGCTCAGCCGCATCGACTACTCGCGGCTGCGCGAGCTGAAGTACGGGATCTACGGGCTGATGATGGCCGGGATCCTGCTCGTCACCGTCTTCGGCGGCGTGACCCGCGGCTCGCGCCGGGCGATCCAGCTGCCATTCTTCGAGATCCAGGCCTCCGAGCTGGGCAAGGTGCTGCTCGTCGCGGCGCTGGCCGGCTTCGTCGTGGACCGCTCGCGCCGGCTGGGCGAGCGCGACACCACCGCGCGCCTGGTGCTCGTGGCCCTGGTGCCCGCCGGGTTCGTGATCGCCAGCGACCTTGGCTCCGGCCTGGTCTACATCGCGATCCTCTTCGCCGTGCTCTTCGTGGCGGGCGTGAGCTGGCGGCACTTCGCCGGGCTCTTCGCCCTGGCCGCGACGTCGATCGCGCTCGTGCTCGCCGCGGCGCCCGCGATGGGCGTCACCGTCCTGCAGGACTACCAGTCCGAGCGTCTGACCTCCTTTCTCTATCCCTCCGACGACCCGGGCGACGCGGGCTACCAGCAGAACCAGTCGCGGATCGCCATCGGGGCGGGCCAGAAGACCGGCCGCCGCGAGCAGGCGACGCAGGCCCGGCTGAACTTCCTGCCCGAGGAGCGCACCGACTTCATCTTCGCCGTCATCGGCGAGCGATGGGGATTCGCCGGTGCGGGCCTCGTGCTGTCGCTCTACGCGCTGCTGGTCTGGCGCGGCCTGCGCATCCTGACCACGGCCAAGAACCTCTACGGCGCCCTGATCGCCGGAGGCATCGTTGCCATGCTGCTGTTCCAGGTCTTCATCAACGTGGGCATGAATGTCGGGATCATGCCCATCACCGGCATCCCGCTGCCGCTGCTCAGCTATGGCGGCAGCTCGGTGATCACCACCCTCTTGGCCATCGGCCTGCTGCAGTCGATCTACGCGCAAGGGCGCGTCGCGTCTGCCACCAAGGGCCGCGTCCTCTCGTTCTAGGAAAAGGAAGCTCTCCAACATGAAGAAGCAAGTGCTGGTCAGCGTCGATCGCGGGGAGACCCGCGTCGCGCTGCTCGAACAGGAAGGCAGTCCCACCCCCGTGGCGGGCGCCAGGCGGTCCCCGCGCGCCAAGGCCCAGCCGGCCGCGGGCTACCGCGTCGCCGAGCTGTACCTCGAGCGTCGCGGCAACCGCTCGATCGTGGGCAACATCTACAAGGGCAAGGTCGACAACGTCCTGGCCGGCCTGGAGGCCGCCTTCGTCGACATCGGGCTGGACAAGAACGGCTTCCTGCACGTCGACGAGATCGTGCTGCCCGGCGTCGAGACCCCGCGGCGCGGCCGCGGCTCCTCCAAGGAGGGGGCCTCGAAGATCACAGACCTGCTCAAGCCCGGCCAGGAGGTCGTCGTGCAGGTCGTCAAGGACCCGCTGAAGACCAAGGGCGCGCGGCTGAGCATGGAGATCACGATCGCCGGGCGCTACATGGTCTACGCGCCCACCGGCGAGGGCGTCGGCGTCTCGCGCCGCCTGGAGGACGCCGAGCGCGAGCGGCTGCGCAAGGAGACCAAGGCGCTGGACCTCCAGGAGGGCGGCGCGATCATCCGCACCGCGGCCCACGGGGCCAAGCGCCTGGACTTCGAGCGCGAGCTGCAGTACCTGTTCAAGCTGCACAACGTCCTGGACGAACGCGTCCGGCAGACGCCGGCGCCCGGGCTGGTCTTCCAGGAGGCCGACCTGTCGGTCCGCGTCGTGCGTGACATCTTCTCCGCGCATTTCGAGCGCGCGGTCGTCGACGATCCCAAGCAGCACCAGCGGCTGCTGTCCTTCTTCACGCGCACGGCGCCCGAGCTCGTCGACCGCGTCGAGCTCTACGAGGGGGAGACGCCGCTGTTCGAGGCCTACGGCGTCGAGAAGGTCATCGACGGCCTGATGACCCGGCGGGTGGACCTGCCCAGCGGCGGCTACCTGATCATCGACTACGCCGAGGCGCTGACCGTCATCGACGTCAACTCCGGCTCGTTCATCGGCCGCGGCAAGGGCGCCCGGCTGGAGGACACGATCACCAAGACCAACCTCGAGGCCGCCGAGGAGGTCGTAAACCAGCTGCGCCTGCGCGACATCGGCGGGATCATCGTCATCGACTTCATCGACATGTCGCGCGCGCGCAATCGCGACGCGGTGCTCAAGACCCTGCGCAAGACGCTCGACGAGGACCGCACCAAGACCTTCACCGCCGAGATCTCCAAGCTCGGGCTCGTCGAGATGACGCGCCAGAACGTCACCGAGGGCGTCCGCGAGGTCATGTCGCGGCCGTGCCCGACCTGCCAGGGCGACGGGATCATCAAGTCCGAGGAGACGATCGCGATCGAGTTCGAGCGCCGGCTGCGCGAGATCGCGGCGAAGGCGCCCGCCAAGCACGAGGCGTTCCTCGTGCAGGCCAACCCGCGGGTGAGCGCGCAGTTCACCGGCAACGGCTCGCGCGTGCTGCACGCCCTGGAGGAGCAGACCGGGCGGACCTTCCACTTCGAGGGCTCCGAGGGGCTGCCGCTGGACCACTTCGCGATCACCATGGAGGGCTCGGCCGAGGAGGTCGAGGAGCGCGCGGTGCCCTTCCGCGAGGGCGACGAGGTGCTCGTCGCGATCGTCGAGCCGCACATGTACGACGTCGATGACGCGGTGGCCAAGATCGACGGCTACATCATCTCGGTGAGCGGCGGCGGGCGGTTCGTGGGCACGAAGCGGATGGTGCGCATCCAGCAGCCGGGCCGCACCTCGGCGACCGCAACGCTGCTGGACACGACCGACCCGCCGGGCGGCGAGGCCACCGGTGACGACGACGATGGCGTAGAATCCCCGACTCGGCGCCGTGGCCGCAGGGGCGGGCGGCGCCGTTCGCGCGCCACGGCGGACTCCGCCGCCAATCCCGAGAGCTGATCACTCATGGCCTACGCAATCGTCAAGACCGGCGGCAAGCAGTACCGCGTCGAGCAGGGGCAAACCCTGGTCGTCGAGCGGCTGTCCGACGAGGTCGGCAAGACCGTCGTGCTGCAGCCGATCCTCTTCCGCTCGACGGACACGGTCTTCGACGCCGACGGGCTGAAGAAGGTCTCCGTCAAGGCCAAGATCGTCGACCATCACCGCGGCGAGAAGCTGCGGATCTTCAAGTACAAGCCCAAGCGCGGCTACAAGCGCACCGCCGGCCACCGGCAGGAGCTCACCCGCATCGAGGTCACGGAGTTGAAAAATGGCTCATAAGAAGGGGCTCGGGTCCTCCCGCAACGGGCGCGACTCCAACGCCCAGCGTCTCGGCGTCAAGACGTTCGCCGGCCAGACGGTGACCGGCGGCGAGATCATCGTGCGCCAGCGCGGCACCCGCTTCCGGCCCGGCGCCGGCGTCGGCATCGGCAAGGACGACACGCTCTACGCGCGTGCCGCCGGCACGGTCTCCTTCGGGACCGTGCGCGGCAAGCGCGTGGTGTCGATCGAGCCGGGCGGCGACGCGGCCGCGTAGCCGCAGCGCGGGTCCCGCCGTGGACGACGCGGTCACCCGCTATCGAGCCGCCTCCGAGGCGGGTGACATCGACGGCGTCATGGCCACGCTCGCTCCGGACGCCGGCCTGATCTCGCCGATCTCCGGGCGCATGGTCGTCCCGCGGGCCTGACGACCTGCGCTAGGCAGTCGCGATCAGGTAGCGAACCTCGTCCTCGAGTCGGTACCGGCCCGTGGATGTCTCGAGTGGTCGCAGCGCCTCGGTCAGCGCCTCTCGGACCGCTTCCTCGCCGGCTGCGCGGATCGCCCGCACAAACGGCGCGGCCGCCAGGTAACCGCGAGCCATCGTCTCCAGATTCGGGTACTCCTCCCGGAACTGCAGGTAGCCGGCCTCCTTCAGGGTGAGCCCGGCCTCCGTCG
>JACCQW010000190.1 GCA_013813955.1 Solirubrobacterales bacterium | reverse complement strand
GATGGCGAGGGTGTCGAGGTTGTAGGCCGGGATGCGAACGTCGAGTTACCTGACTGTGGTGGAAACCGGCGCAAGGAAGAGCAGGCATTGGTTCGGGTTGTACTTGACGACCTGAGCGACGAAGCGGAAACGGTCGCCCTCGCCGACGTAGGAAGTCTTCTCGCCGGTGAGGTTGAGGTCAAAGACGTTCTCATCTTCGAACTTGAAGGCGGGCCCGACCGTAGCTTCGGGGCCCTTGTTCCCGGGGTAGACGAGGAAGTCGTATCGAGTGTCGTAGTCGCCGTGATTGGCCATGGCTGCGATAGCGCCATCGAACTCGATGGTCCTGCCGCCGTACTTGGCCACGAAGGGTGCGATCGTCTCATCGCAGGGGTCTGAGACCGCCAGAAGCGCCGCAAAATCCTCACTGTTGTCGGCAGTCAGGACCTGCTCGGCGTCAGGCTCGCTTGACTCAGATGCGTCGGGTTCCAACGTTTCGGAGGGCGTCTCGCTCGGCTCGGACGTCTTGCTCGGCTCGGACGTCTTGCTCGGCTCTGCGTCGGCGTCGCAGGAGCGGTCGACTGTCAGTCGCGGTGCAGCCGACACGGCCTCGCCGGCCACTGGGGACTGGTCGCACACTTCCCAGTTCGACTCTTCGACGACGCCGAACACACCGCCACCGTCGACCTTGACCTCATCCTCGAAGCCCGCGTCCTTGATGGCGCTCTCGGCGACGTCGAGCTTCTTGCCTGTCACATCGGGCATGACGGCGTTCTTGTCCGACCCACAGCCTGAGAGGCCCACGAAGGTCGCCACCGCGACAGCCAAGCAAAGCGCACGCATCTACCCCTATTCGAAAGAACACGGGATGAACTTGAGCGTGACGGTCTGACGAAGATGCGCGCGGGTTCTGGCAGCTTCCTTGCCCCAGGACATTCCGGGCACGACGGACCGTCGCGTCGATCGTCAACTGTCAACCACGTCTTGGCGGAGAGCCCCGCTGAGCAGACAATCGATGGGTGACCTACGCAGGACTGCCGGTTTCGCGTGGGTTCGGGAGCCCGGCGCTTCCTTCCTCGGCGGCAGATCTCTGAGGTGCACGCTGACGCGACGGACCCCGCAGCCCCGCGCCCTAGGAGACGGGAACGGCGAGGCCCGGCAGCCCGCGGCGCCGCTGCTCCTCCATGGAGACGATCTCGCGTCCGAAGGGGCGCAGACCGACCGTGATGAGCTTGAAGTTTGCCAGTCCCAACGGGATCCCGATGATCGTCAGGCACAGAAGGACGCCGGTAGCGACGTGCAGGAGCGTAAGCCACCAGCCGGCGACGAAGAACCAGATCACGTTGCCGACGGTGGAGCCGATGCCTTTACCGGCTTGGGGGACGACTGCTCGTCCGAAGGGCCAGACACCGTAGAGCGCGATCCGCAGCGAGGCGACGCCGAACGGGATCGTGATGATCAAGACGAAGCAGATGAGGGCGGCGAAGGCATAGCCGATGAACAGCCAGAGGCCCGCGAACACAAACCAGATGATGTTCAACAGGGGACGCACGCAGCGACCCTAACTGGTCCTACCGCACGCGAGGAGGGTGAGCTGATCCCTTCCGCTTCCGCCTGATTTGAACATCGGAGGATGGTCCCCCGCGACTGCTGCTTTGGACGACGAGCTGCACTTGTTCGCATACGCGGCTGCTCTCAGGCGAATCTGGCAGCGCCGCGCCGTAGCGGGCCGTTAGCGAATCGCGTCAACTGGACGCTCCGCCGCGGTTAGGATCGCTCCAATGGAGAGCATTTGCGGAGCCACCTTCGTCTTCGATCACGAGGGCGAGCCCGATCTGATCGGGAACGAGCTGACGAGCGGGGCGTACCGGGTGATGGTGGGTCGGGCCCCGGCGGGGGAAGGCCCACCGATGCACGTCCATCCGCACACAGACGAGGGCTTCTACATCGGCGAGGGCGAGCTGACGTTCGTCTTCGGGGACCGTGAGGTTGTGGCCGGCCCGGGCACGTTCGTCTTCGTGCCGCGAGGCGTCGAACACACCGCACACATCACAAAACCGCTCCGCGGCCTGCTCATCTACTCGCCCGGCGACGCCGAGCACATCACGCAACCGGTGAAATCGTCGTGAGGATCGCTCGTCGCGATGTCGTGCAGATCGCAGCGGGCCGCGCCCGCACGGTTCGCACGCCGATGCAGTAGCCGATCTGCTTCTTCGCGCCTATGCTGTCTCGGAGCGTCTCCCCGGGAAGGCTGGCGCAGTGCCCCTCTGGACGAAAGCCGGATATTTGGGTGCTGTCGCCACTTGCAAATCGCGAACTACCTCCGAGAGGACGCCGATGCCGGACACCACCTGCCACATGTCGATCTCGCTCGACGGTTTCGTCGCTGGGCCCGACCAGGGCCGCGAGGATCCACTCGGCAAGCGTGGGCG
>JACCQW010000175.1 GCA_013813955.1 Solirubrobacterales bacterium | reverse complement strand
ACTCGTAATGAAGGGGTCAGCGGTTCGAATCCGCTCGGCGGCTTGCGAAGCACCTGGAAATGTCCGGGTTCTAGTAGCGGGCCGCTGGAGGCTGGGGTCCGAGTGGGGTCCGGAAGCGCCTACGCCGGACGCGCACACGCTCGCGCCTGAACCGCGTGCTGTCCATTCGGGTCAGGCGGCGTCCCCACGAGTTCACAGCGGTCGAACCCCGCCTCGCCGGCCCGGGATGCGTGGCGGATCTGTCAGCTCCCCCGCGTAGCGTTGGGTCACGCGAAGCAGCGAGGAGCCCGCCGTGTCCAAGCTCGTGTTTCAGTTCGATGCCGATCTCGTCGGCTTTCCGGGTGTTCGCCGCACGATCGCGGTGCGCAGCGGTCAAACCCTGCTTGACCTCCATGACGCTCTCCAGGCGGCCTTTGAATGGGACGACGATCACCTCTACTCGTTCTGGCTCAGTGGTGAGTTCTGGGAGTCCGATGGCAGCGAGTACACGCATCCCTTTCATGCCGCCCTGCCGGATCCGCTTGGCGTGTTTGCCACGGGCCCCGCGCCCAAGAGCGCGGATGTGCGCCTCGATCGGCTGCGCCTGGCGAAGGGTCAGCGGATCGCCTACGTGTTCGACTTCGGTGACGAGTGGCGCGTGCTCTTGCGGTTGAGTGCGATCACCGCCGACGACGGTCGGGCCTATCCGGTCCTGCGCGAGAGCGCCGGGGACGCTCCCCCGCAGTACCCCGAGTACGACACTGAGGAGGACGCCGCCTGAGCGGTTGGGTGCGGTGGTCGAGGTGGCCCTGTGGGCCATGCTCCGCGATGACCTCGCACCGGGCGCGGGCGTGCCGTCCGATTGTTGGCCACGACGGACTCAGGGATCGGGCGGCCCGAAGCGAAGGCCCCTGACACCCCACAGGATCAGCGCCGGGAGGCTCCGTATCCTGCGTTCCATGGGCTCGCTCGATCAGGCCACCCTCAGCGCTGACGAGCGCACGGTGCTCGAGCGCTTCGTCGATACGCTCCATCTCCGACTCGGCGATGAACTCGACGCCGTTTGGCTATTCGGCTCGCGTGCGCGCGGCGAGCGCGTGACCGCCCTTTCGGACGTCGATGTTCTGGTGATCGCCAAGGATGCGACCTGGAGCGGATCGACCCGCATCCACGAGGCTCTGCATGACGTGGCGCACGAGGTCGCGCTATCGAAGGTCGCGTGGGCGTTCTCGGTGCACGTCCACGACTCCTCGTGGATAGACCAGCGGCGCGCGATCGAGTCGTTCTTCGTCGCCGAGGTCGATCGCGATCACATCGACCTCACGCCCGCGTGAAACCCCGCAGCGCCGCATACCTCGACGCGGCGCGCGTCCGCCTACGCAGCGCTCATACGCTGGCGAGAAGCGACCCGTCGACGGCGTTGAGCACCGCGTACTACGCAGCGCTGTACGTGGCACGCGCTGCGCTCAGCGAGCACGACGTCCAGTCGCGAAGCCACCGCGGCGCTTGGCATGAGTTCCGCCAGAGATTCGTCATCGACGGACCGATCGACGCCGACCTTGCCACCGAGATGCAGCGCCTGCAGGCCGAGCGCGAGCAGGCCGACTACGACGCCGCCGAGATCCCCGCAGCCGACGCTGACGCCGCGATCGCCGCGGTGGAGCGATTCATCGCCGCGATGGCAGCAACGCTCGAAGGAACCCCGCCAGCATGAGCTCAGCCCTGGATCCTTCCGCGGTGCGCACCGGCCGCGTTCACGGCCGGTACTTCCGCGAGAACTTCGCACAGGGTGGATTGGAGCTCGTGCAGATCATCCCCGAGCTCGTGACCAACGCGGATGCGGCGATCGAGGCGTCGGGACGCTCGCATGGCCGCATCCGGCTGACGTTCGGTGCACCCGACGCGGAGTTCGCGCGGGCCTGGCGTGAGCAGACGCGCCATCTGGGCGTCCCCGCGCTGCGCAGCTGGTCGGACGAGCTGCGCTGCAGCGATGACGGCATCGGCGTCGACGCGACGACGATCGACCAGCGCCTCGGAGCGCTCGGCGTCGCGCCGGATCACGCAGGCCAGCGCGGGCTGTTCGGGCGCGGGCTTCGCGACGTGTGGCTTGCGCAGGGGGCGGGGCGGATCGAGGGCGTGCGCGACGGGCGCGCGGTCGAGTCATGGTTCTTCTCGGCGCGCGGCGACGACCCGTACGCGTTCGTGCACGTCCGCGACGAGCCCGCGGCGGCGACGGACCTCCGGGAGCTCGGCGTCGAGATCTCGGGCACGCGAGTCACAGTCCCTCTGGTCGCCACGCAGCTTCCTGCCCTCGGTCGGTTGCGGATGCTGGTCGGGCAGCTCGTGCAGTTGCGCCCGATCCTCGAGGACCCGATGCGCGAGCTGTGGCTGGAGCTTCCTGGCCATGCGTCCTATCTCGTGACCGATCCGGCACCCGAGCCCGATCCACAGCAGCCGGTGCTGTTCGACGACGAGGTCGACGTCGGCGGCGGGATCGCCGCGCGGATCGTGGTGCACCGCGCCGTGGCGCCGATCGCGCTGACCCCGCAGCGTGCGACCCGCCGCGGCGGTCTGCTCATCCGCTCCGGTCGCGCGGCGCACGAGATCACGCTTGCCGGTCAGGAGGCGCGCCCCGGCGCTCGGCACCTGTTCGGCGAGGTGTGGTGCCCTGCGATCGAGGAGCTCCAGCGCCGGGCGCTGGACTCGCCACGCCCGCAGGTCATCGTGAAGGTCGATCGGTCGGGTCTGAATGAGCATCACCGCGCCGTGCAGCGCCTGTACACGGCGATCGAGGGTGTCGTCCGCCCGATCGTCGATGCTGAGGAGCGCCGCGCCGGCGCTCATCAGGTCAACGCGACCCGTGCGGTCACCGCGCGCGACGAGGTCGGTCTGCGCGCGCTCAACGACGTCCTCAAGAGCGCCTTTGACGCCCCCGGCGCCAAGGGACTGCTACGCGGCGAGCAGCCCTCCGACCGGCCGTCCAGCGACCCGCCGGACGCGCCGAGCCAAGCCCCACCTCACGAAGATGACGGTGACGAGCGCCCACCGGCGGCGGATCAGCTCATCGCCGGGGCGCTGCGTTTCAAGCAGTCCCCGATCCGCCTGCATCCCGGCGAGCAGCGCGGTGCGTCGCTGCTGATCGACCCGGGCCGCGTGCCTCCCGGCACGGCGATCGAGATCAGCTGCGACCGCGGGCTGTCGTGGAAGCCCCCCGGCGACCCGATCGTTCCCGACGCTCAGCAGGCCGGCTGGTCGCGCCTCAGCGGACTCGTCCGCGCGCGCGTCACCACCGAGCCAGGCTCACGGCTGACCGTCGCGGTGCAGGCGGCCGGGCACGCTGCGACGCTCGAGGTGCTGGTCGTCCGCCACCGCGCCGGCGGCTGGGTGCGCGAGATCGCGCGCAAGGACGAGGACGCCGAGGTCGAGGCCGAGTTCGACCCAGAGACCGGCGTGGTCACCGTCTACGAAGGCCGCCGCGAGTTCCGCGCGCTGGAGCGCGCCGCCCGGCGCTCCGGACTCACCAAGCGCCGAGTGCGCGAGTACCTCCCCTACCGCATGCTCGAAGTCGAAGTCGCCGCCAACGCCGTCTACGCCTGGGCGGCCCGCGAAGTCATCGCCAGGCGCGTCGGCGAGCACGGTGCCGATGGCCCTGCCTACGCCGAGGCGGTCCGCCTGCAAGCCCAGGCCCTGCGCTACCGCGCTCACGACAAGCTCATGCTCGCCTTCCTCGAACCCGAGGTCTTCGACGGCGGCGTCCATGTCCGCCGCAGCGACACAGCGGGCGCGCAGGGCTCGCTGCTCAACGGCACCTGACCTCGCCAGGAAGATGATCGTCGCCCCCGTGGCGCTGATCGAGTCGCCGCAGGCGCGTCACCGCCTGACCGGGGGTGAGACGAGGACCGACGT
>JACCQW010000173.1 GCA_013813955.1 Solirubrobacterales bacterium | reverse complement strand
ACCCCGCCGCGCGTGCGTCGTCGGCCGCCAGCGTCCAGCCCGCCTCGTCGGCCTGGCGAGCCAGGCGCTCGTGCAGCTCGGCCGCCTCGGCCTGGCGCTTGAGCGGGCGCAGCCGCGAGCGCGCCTCGCGCTCGACGTCCAGCGCGCGGTCGAGGTTGTCCTGGGTGCGCTCGAGCTTGAGCTGCGCGCGGCGGCGGCGCTTGCGGTGCTTGCCCAGCCCCGCGGCCTCCTCGATGAGCAGGCGCCGGTCGCGCGGCTTGCTCGTCACGATCGCCTCCACGCGGCCCTGGGAGACGACGGAGTGCATCTCCTTGCCCAGGCCGGTGTCCGACAGGACCTCGAGGACGTCGACCAGGCGGCAGCGCGCGCCGTTCAGGCGGTACTCGCCCTCGCCCGAGCGGTCAAGGCGGCGCACGACGGAGATCTCGCCCATCGGCAGGTCGACCGCGCCGTCGCCGTTGTCGATGACGATCTCCACCTCGGCCGCCGGGCGCGCCTGCACGCCGCGCCCGCCACCGAAGATCACGTCCTGCATCGACTGGCCGCGCACGGCCAGCGGGGACTGCTCGCCCATCGCCCACAGCACCGCGTCGGTGACGTTGGACTTGCCCGACCCGTTGGGGCCGACGATCACCGACACGCCGGGCCCGAACTCGAGCGTGGTGCGGTCCGGGAAGGACTTGAAGCCCTTCAGGCTGATCGACCTCAGGTGCACGTCATCGCTCCGCCTCGTCGTCCTCGTCGTCCAGCGGCTCGGGGGGGCCGGGGTGAAGCGCGTCGAGCGCCACGCGCGCGGCCGCCTGCTCGGCGTGCTTCTTGGAGCGCCCCGCGCCCCGGCCCACCGGGGCGCCGTCCACCGTGGCGAGCACCTCGAAGGTCCGGTCGTGCGGAGGCCCGTGCTCGGCGGCCACCGCGTAGCTCACGACCTGGCCGCGGCGCGCCAGGCGCTCCTGCAGCGTGGACTTGAAGTCGACCGGGTGCAGCAGCGCCTCGGCGATCTCCGGCTGGAAGGCCTCGACCACCGCCGCCGCCGAGCGCTCGTAGCCGACCTGCAGGTAGCAGGCGCCGATGACCGCCTCGATCACCGAGGCCAGCACGCGCTCGGTCTCCACGAGCGCCTCCGCGCTGTGGCCCACGCCCTGCGGTGCGCAGGCCCGCAGCCTGTCGGGGACCCCGAGGCGCTCGGCCACCGCCCGGCACGAGACGCCCGAGACGCTCTGCGCGCGGATCTTCGTGAGGCGGCCCGCGCCGAAGCGCTCGGCCTCCAGCCGCGGGTACAGGTGCGTGGTCACGGCCAGGCCGAGCACCGAATCCCCGAGAAAGGCCAGTCGCGAGTAGGAGTCCGAGCGCTTCTCGGTCCACGACGCGTGCGTGAACACCTGGCGATAGAGGTGCTCCGGCAGCTCGCCCAGCAGTTCCGTGAGGAGCTTCAGGGCTCAGAGGGGCTCGCGGGCGGCGCCGTGCGCCAGGACGAAGTCGACCGCCTGGCCGACGGTGAGGATCCTCGCCGCCTGCTCGTCGGGAATCATCACGCCGTAGGAGTCCTCGAGCTCCTGCACCAGCGTGTAGAGGTCCAGCGAATCGGCATCGAGATCCTCCTTGAAGCGCGTGCCGTCCTCGATCCGGGCGGGATCGGCGTCCAGCTCGTCGACCAGGTGACCTTGGATGAGCGCGAAGACTTCCTCCCGTGTCATGCCGACGACAAGGTAGACCCCGTCTCGGACATCGTGCCGCGCGGCCTGCGCAGCGCGCCCGCCTGCGCGAGCGCCGCGTGGGTGCGCCCGACCATGTCTCCGCTCGCGCCGCGGGCCGCGAGCAGGATCGCCTGCGAGAAGCCGAAGCGGGTGAAGCGCCCGTGCGGCACGACGCCCAGCCTGCGCAGGCCGAGCAGGTAGGCCCCGCCCGCGTTCTCGGGATCCAGCTCGTCGCGGAAGCCACGCAGCGCCGGGCGCAGCAGCAGGCCGCCCGCCCTACCGCGCGGCGTGGCCTCGGCACGGGCGCGGATCGCCGCCATGACCGTCTGCGAGACGCCCTCCATCACCTTCAGCGCGACGTTGCCGGTGAAGCCGTCGCTGACCACGACGTCGGCGACCCCCGCCGTCAGCCCGCTGCCCTCCACGTTGCCGACGAACCCCAGCGCGGGCACCGCGCTCAGGCGCTCGTGGACCTCCTGCACGAGCGGCGTGCCCCGGCCGGGCTCCTCGCCGTTGGACAGCAGCGCGACGCGCGGGCGCTCGATGCCGAGCACGACCTGGGCCAGGGCGTGGCCCATGAACGCGAACTGCACCATGTGCTCGGCGCGGACCTCGACGTTGGCTCCGACGTCGAGCAGCGTGACCGGCGCTCCGGGGACGGGGATCGGGGCCGCCAGCGCGGGGCGCAGGATCCCCCGGTCGCGCTTGATGTTGAACAGCCCCGCGGCGAGCGCGGCGCCGGTGGAGCCGCCGGAGACCAGCGCGTCGGCGTCGCCGGCGGCCACGGCGCGCGCGGCCTGCACGATCGACGCCTCCGGGTGCGCGTGCACGGCGGCGGCGGGATTTGACTGCTTGGCGATCGAGACCGGGGCGTCCACGACCTCCACGCCGGCGGGCGTGCGCCCGATCTCCTCGGCGGGGCCGAAGAGCAGCACCCTGACGCCCCGCTCGGCGGCCACGGCGGCGCCCGCGGCGACCTCGCCCGGCCCGAGATCCGCACCGTTGGCGTCCACCGCGACGGTGACCGACCCGGTCGTCACGGGCCGAGGCTAATCGTGGTCGTGGTCGTGCGCGGGGGGCGCGACGACCTCACGGCCGGCGTAGGTACCGCAGACCGGGCAGACCCGGTGCGGACGGCGCGGGCTGTGGCACTGCGGGCACGCGTTGAACACCGGCGCGGACATCTTGTGCTGCGCGCGGCGCTTGGCGGTCCTGCTGTGCGACTGCTTCTGCTTGGGTACGGCCATCGGGCGGGAAGGGTACAGCAGTCACACCCGCCCTCCGGTGAAGGACTGCGCCCGCCGGGCGCGAACTGGGGCGCACATGGCCCGCGTCGACCTCGAGCCCGATGTCCTGAGCACGCTGCGGATCCTCGACGACCACGGCGTCGAGCTCGTGGTGATCGGCGACGTCGCTGACGCGCTGCACGACGACGGCGCGGGCTTCGTCGAGACGGTGGCGATCGTGCCAAGCGGCTACGCGCGCAACCTCGACCGCCTGGCGGGCGCCCTGCGCGAGCTCAGGGCGCAGCTGCGCGTCCCCGGCCAGACGCGGGCACAACCGCTCGCCCTCGCCCCGCACGCGCTGCGCGAGCTCGGCCGCTGCACGCTGGTCACCGAGCACGCCGACGTCGAGCTGGACCTGGAGCCCGCCGGCACCGCGGGCTATCCGGACCTGTTCGCCGACGCGCGGCGGATCGAGGTGGGCGAGCGCCTGGCGGTCACCGTCGCCTCGACCGAGGACCTCGACCGCCTGGACGATGCCCGCGCGCGGCATCCGGTCGCGCGTCCCGATGGCGGGCCCCGGTCCGGCCGGCCTACTCGAGCTTCAGCTCGGAGAGCTTCGCCCAGCGCGGGTCCGGCGACCGCTCGTGGGCGTGCTCGGGCCCGGCCTCGTTGAGGTCGGTCCCGCACTCCGGGCACAGGCCGGCGCAGTCCTCGCGGCAGACGATCTGCGTGGGCAGGGCCAGGGCCAGCGCGTCGCGCGCCCACGCGTGCAGGTCAAGCTCCTCGTCGCTGACGTAGGGGCTGCAGAGCTCGTCGCCGCCGCCGGGGCGGTCGACCTCGCGGGCGTCGACGCGAAAGCCGGGGCGCGCGGCCTGCAGGCAGCGCATGCATGGCCCCTCGACGGCCACCTCGAAGCGCAGCCGCAGCGCGTAGCCGTCGTGGGTCATCCTGGAGATGTCCAGGAGCGCGCGGACGGCCGCGGGCGTCACGACATAGCTCTCGCCGGCGAAGTCCAGCGCCTGCAGCGCGACCTCGAGCTCGAGGCGGCGGCCCTCCCCGGCGGTGAGCCGCAGGCGACCCAGGTCGAGGCTGTCGGTGCGGGCCAGCATGGCACTGTCGAGGGTAGCGGCCGGGGTGGGCGGGCTCAGTCTTCGGCGAGCTCGCGCTTGAGCACCTTGCCGGTGGCGTTGCGCGGCAGCTCGTCCATGAAGACGACCTCGCGCGGCACCTTGTAGCGCGCGAGGTTCTTCTTGACGTGGCCCTTGACGTCGTCCTCGCCGAGCGTCGCGCCCTCCGCGGTGACGACGAACGCCTTCAGCCGCTGGCCGAACTCCTCGTCCTGCACGCCGGTCACCGCCACCTCGTCCACACCGGCCAGCGAGGCGATCAGGTCCTCGACCTCGCGGGGGAAGACGTTCTCGCCGCCCGAGACGATCATCTCGTCGTCGCGGCCGTCGATGAACAGGCGCCCGCCCTCGTCGAAGTGCCCGACGTCGCCGGAGGACAGCAGCCCGTCGATCATGGCCTTGCCGCCGCCGCCGGTGTAGCCCTCAAAGGCCATGTCGTTGCCGACGAAGATGCGGCCGGTCTCGCCCGGGCCGACCTCGCGGTCCTCGGCGTCGTACAGCCGCACGATCGTGCCGCGCGGCGGCCGGCCGGCGGTGCCGGGCGCGACCCGCAGGTCCTGCGGCGTGGCGATCGTGGCCCACGCCACCTCCGTGGAGCCGTAGAGGTTGTAGAGGACGTCGCCGAAGGCGTCCATGACCTCTGTCGCCAGCTCGCCCGGCAGCGCGGAGCCGCTGGCCGCGATCACGCGCAGCGCGCCCAGGTCGTACCTGGCGATCACGTCCTCGCCCAACTCGAGGATGCGCTGCAGCATCACCGGCACCACGGCCAGCGCGGTGCACTCGTGCATGGCGGTCGCGCTCAGCGTGGCCTCGGGATCGAAGCGCCGGCGCAGCACGATCGTCGAGGACAGGCCCATGCCCAGCGTGAAGTGCGCAAAGCCCCAGGAGTGGAACATCGGCGCGGAGATCATCGTGCGCTCGCGGGCGCGCAGCGGGATCTTGGAGAACAGCGCGGCGGCCGGGTCCAGGGACTCCGGCTGTTTGCGCGAGGCCCCCTTGGGGGTCCCGGTGGTGCCGCTGGTGAGGATGACCACGCGGCCCTTCTCCTGCGGGGGAACGACCTCGGAGGCGTCGCCCGCGGCGACGAGGTCCTCCAGCAACGCGTCGGCCGGCTTGTCGGCGCCCTCGAACCAGCCGACGAAGCGCTTGCGCCCCTCGGCCGCGTCGGCGACGAGCTCGGTGAACTCCTCGTCGAAGACGATCGCCGCCGGCCGCTCGCGCTCGCAGACGTCGGTGATCTGCGGGCCCGCGAACTCGGTGTTGAGGTACAGCGCGTGGGCGCCGAGCTTCGAGCAGGCCACCGTCGCGTCGACGAACCCACGGTGGTTGCGACACAGGATCGCCACGGAGTCGCCCTCCGTCAGGCCCGCGTCCGCCCACGCGTGGGCCAGCGCGTTCGTGCGGCGGTGCACCTCGGCGAAGGTCAGCGTGCCCAGCTCGTCGATGATCGCCCGGTCGTCGGGGTAGCGCACGGCGGAGGCGGTGTAGCCGGCCGCCGGCGTCGGGCCCCAGCGCTGCAGGGCCCGCAGCACGCGCACGAGCTTGTCCGGGCGGGTGGGGGCGAACATGCCCGAGCTGATCAGCATGCGGGCGGTGAAGGCCTTGGTGGACAGCGTGCCGAGGTTCATGGGGGCAATCTACGTCAGCTTCAGATCGGATGGGACGTCGCCGCGCTCGATCAGTCCGTGGATGTCGCCGGCGCGGCGCGGGTTGAGGAAGACATGACGCTGCCCGACGCTGCGCTTCTCCCTGAGCAGGCCGGCCTGCAGCAGCGCCTCGCCAACCTGCTCGGCCCGAGCCCGGTCGTGGCCCGCGAAGCCGCGCGCGAGGTGGGTGAAGTCCGTGTGGTAGCCGCCCCACTTGCCCATGCCGTGCAGGCGTTGCAGGATGCGCCGCGCGACCCGGCGGGCGGGGTCGGCGTCGTCGTGGGGCCGGGCGACCTCGCGCCCGGTGGCGCCCGGGCCCTCCAGCAG
>JACCQW010000097.1 GCA_013813955.1 Solirubrobacterales bacterium | reverse complement strand
ACGCCGAGCGCCGCACGCGCGCCTGCATCGCCGCGCTGCCGGACGGGCCGCGCACGGCGGTCGACGTGCTCGAGGCGCGCGAGGGCGACCTCGAGCTGCGCCTCAGCGCCACGGTCGACGGCGACCGGCTCGTGCTGGACTTCGCGGGCAGTGCCGCCCAGCACGAGGGCAACCTCAACTGCCCACTGGCGGTCACGCGCTCGGCGGCCTACTTCGCGGTGCGCGTGCTGACCGACCCCGACGTGCCGCCGAGCGCCGGGGCACACCGGCCGATCGAGGTCCGCGCGCCCCCGGGATCGCTGCTGAACGCACGCAGCCCGGCAGCGGTCGCGGGCGGCAACGTGGAGACCTCCAGCCGCGTGGCGGACCTCGTCCTCGCCGCGTTCGGCCGTGCGCTCGGCCAGGGCACGATGAACAACCTCACGCTCGGCACCGAGGCGTTCACCTACTACGAGACGATCGGCGGCGGGCAGGGCGCCTGCCCGGACGCCGACGGGCCTAGCGGCGTCCACGTCGCGATGTCCAACACGCTCAACACCCCGATCGAGGCGCTCGAGCTCGAGTTCCCGCTGCGCGTCGTGCGCTACGCGCTGCGGCGCGGCTCGGGCGGAGCCGGCACGCACCGCGGCGGCGAGGGCGTGGTGCGAGAGCTCGAGGCACTCGAGCCGATGGCCTACTCGCTGATCACCGAGCGCCGCCGCCATGCGCCGCCGGGGGCGCATGGCGGCTCACCGGGCGCGCGCGGGCGCAACCTGCTCGGGGAGGACGAGCTGCCGGCCAAGGCCACCGGCGAGCTGCGCGCCGGCGATCGCCTGACGATCGAGACCCCGGGCGGCGGCGGGCACGGCGCGGCGTGAGGCCGTCGGGCATCCCCGCCGCCGCGAGCCGATCCCAGAGCCCTACCATCCCGCGCCATGGACGGTGAGGATCGCGCGGAAGGGCCCGGCCGGATCGGCTTCGTCGGCCTGGGGATCATGGGGTCGCGCATGGCGGCCAACCTCGCGCGCGCCGGGCACGAGCTGACCGTCTTCAACCGCACGCGCTCGACCGCCGAGGCCTGGTGCGCAGAGCATGGTGGCACCGTCGCCGAGCGGCCGGCCGACGTGGGAGCGGCGAGCGACGTCGTCGTCACGATGGTCGTCGACGGGCTCCAGGTGCGCGAGGCGCTGCTCGGGCCGGACGGCGTGGCCGAGGGTGCGAGCGCGGGCGCGCTGTGCGTGGACATGTCGACGATCGCTCCGACCGAGACCCGCGCGATCGGCGCTGGGCTCGCCGGGCGCGGGCTGCGGATGCTCGACGCGCCCGTGACCGGCTCCTCGCCCAGGGCGCAGGACGGGACGCTCACGATCATGTCGGGGGGCACGCCAGAGGACTTCGCTCGGGCCCGGCCGCTGCTGGAGGCCATGGGGGAGCTGGTGGTGCACGTCGGCGACCTTGGCCAGGGCGAGATGCTCAAGCTCATCAACAACGCGGTCGGCGCCGCCAACGCGACCGCGCTCGGCGAGGCGCTGATCGTCGCCCAGCGCACCGGCGTCGACCTCGACGCGCTCGTGCAGGTGATGGGCGCGGGCTCGGGCGCTTCGGCGCAGCTCGCGCTGAAGGCCGGCCCGATGCGCCGGCACGACTACACGACACTGTTCAAGCTCGAGCACATGCTCAAGGACGTGCGCCTGTGCCTGGAGGAGGGCCAGGCGGCCGGAGTGCCCTTCGCGGCCGCCGCCCACGCCCGCGACGTGCTCGTGGCGGCCCGCGGGCGCGGGCACGGCGACGACGACTACGCGGCGCTCGTGGAGGCGCTCGAGGGGCTCGCCGGAACGCGCCTGGGGGGCTGATCACCGCCGGTCACGAGGAACCGTCTCACAAGGAGAACGCCCGAGTTTGCAGGCTTATTTGGGGATCTGGGGTGGTCTGTGGCACAATGCCCGCTGTTCCCGTCGCCCGGATCGCACCCGGTCCAGACGGCGGATTTTCCCCGTCCCCCCTCCCAGAAACCCTCCCCTATGCCTATTGCGTTCAAGGAATGGGCGGTCACCGTCCGCGCGCTCGCCGAAGGCGAGCAGCTCATAACCCTGCGTAAGGGTGGTGTGCGCGAGGCCCAGAAGCACTTCAAGCTCGAGCACGACCGCTTCTTCCTCTACCCCACCTTCGACCACCAGCGCAACGACCTGGTGCGCGAGTCCCACGTTCCCGAGCTCGGTCGCGCCCTCGAGGAGGGCGTGTGGGCCGAGGGCGAGCCCCCCGTCCACGCGATCACGCGCGACGGCGGCATCGTCCAGCCTGACCGCGTGCGCATCCGCGCATGGGCCGAGGTCGCCGGGCATTACACGATCACCGACCCGCGCAGCGTCGACGCGCTGTCGCCGTTCTACGTGTGGAGCACCGACTACGCCGAGAAGCGCCTGTCGTGGAAGCGGCGCCATCCGCTGCACGTGCTGCTGCTGCGCACGTACCGCATCCCGCGGCCGGTCACGGTCCGCGTGAAGGACGAGTACGGCGGCTGCCGCTCCTGGCTGCAGCTGCAGCGCGACCTGCCGTTCGAGGGCACGCCCGTCCTGTCCGACGACGAGTTCGGGCGCGCCGCGGAGGAGATCGGCGCCATCATCGAGGGCGGGGTCCCCGTCCTGGCCTAGCCAGCCCCTGCGCGGGCCCGGGCCGGGCCGGGCCGGCCGTCGGGGGCAGGGTCGCAGGCCTGGCCCGTAGAACTCCGGTGGGTGGCCTGGGACGAGACCGCCTCTCCGAGCTTCACCGCCCGCCACGAGGAGCGCGATGCCGCGGACGTGGTGGCGCTCCTGGAGCTGCTGGAGGGTACGCGCAGGCGCCTGGCGAAGGCCTTCGCGGCGCTGCCCCCAGACGTCACGGTGATCGTCCACGGCACGCAGGCCCAGCTCGATCTCGCGCAGCCCGTGCTGCCGGTCCTACGGCGCCTGACCGCGCCCGCCGCGCGCCGCTACCTCGCCGGCTGGGCGGGCCGGGGAACGGTGCACGTGCTCGCCCCGCGCGCGCTCGCCGACCGTGCGTCCAACGTGCCCGGGTCGCGCGAGATGCTCATGCTCACCCCCGCCGCCCTGTACACCCAGCTCGTTGTGGCCGAGTGCAATCCCGCGCTGCCGCCGCCCTGGCGCGCGCGCGGCCTGATGCGCGCGGTGCGATGGGCCTGGCTGGTGGCCGGGGCGTCGCAGTGGTTCTCGGGCCAGACGCCCCACGCCCGTCCCGCGATCGCCCGCCGGCTGCGCGAGGGCCCGAGCCCGGCGTTCCCGCCCGACCTGCGCGACGCGGCGCTGCTGGGCGGCACTGTCGTGGACCTGCTTGCCCGCGAGGAGGGCGAGGCCGCGGCGGTCCGTCTGGCCTGCACGCTGCCGCCCGGCGGCCCGCGCCAGGCGCTGCTCGAGGCCTTCCACGGGCGCGCGCTCGTACACACCGAGGGCACCTGGCGCGCCCATCTCGCCCGGCTGGCCGGCCTGTGAGGGTCAGTCCCGAGCGATCTGCCCTGCGCGACCCCGACGACAACGGCGTGGAGCTGTACCAGCGACCGCCCGCGCGAAGAGTGGCCGCGCAGCGCGGACGGCGGGGTGGCGATGTTCACCGCACCGCTGGACCTGGGCGACCTGCTGGCGCAGGCCGGCGCGTAGGCGTCGCGCGCCTAACCCAGGATCTCGGTGCCCAGCCACGCGATCAGGCCGACGAGCGCGACGGCGCC
>JACCQW010000084.1 GCA_013813955.1 Solirubrobacterales bacterium | reverse complement strand
GGCCGCGGCGGGGATCGACGGGGCGATCGTGCTGACCGGGGCGACGGATCGGGCCACCGCCGAGGCGGCGGGCGGCGAGCACGGGGCGCCGGGGCGGGGCGCGGGTACGGGTGCCGATCCTGCTCCCGTGGCGATCGCCGAGCGCCTGGCCACGCTCGTCCTGGCCAGGCCCTGACTACGCTTCGGCGCCCGTGTCGCGCAGGATCGCCCTGATCGTCAACCCCTCGGCCGGCGGCGGCCGGGCCGCCCGCGCGCTGCCCGAGGCCGAGGCGGCGCTGCGCGAGCACGGCCTGCCCTTCCGCGTGGAGATCACCCGCGACCTCGACCATGCGCGGGCCCTGGCGCGCGCCGCGGCGCAGGCGGGAGAGGTCACCGCCACGCTGGGCGGGGACGGTCTTGTGGGCTGCGTCGCGGGCGTGCTGCGCGAGACGCCCGGCGCCGTGCTGGGCCTGGTGCCCGGCGGCCGGGGCAACGACCTCGCGCGCGTGCTCGGCATCCCCCCCGATCCGCGCGAGGCCTGCGCGGTGCTCGCCCACGGGGTCGAGCGCGGCCTCGACGTGGGCGAGGCCGAGGGCCGCGCGTTCGTCGGCATCGCGTCGCTGGGCTTCGACTCCGATGCCAACCGGATCGCCAACGAGGCGCCCTCGCGCCTGGGCAACCTGGTCTACGCCTACGGGGCCCTGCGCGCGCTGGCGGCATGGAGGCCGGCGCGCTTCGAGCTCACACTCGACGACGAGACGCGCACGTTCTCGGGCTACTCGGTCGCCGCGGCGAACTCGAAGGCCTACGGCGGCGGGATGTACATGGCGCCCGACGCCGAGCTCGACGACGGGCTGCTGGACGTCGTCATCACCGAGGACCTGCCCAAGCTTCGCTTCCTGGCCAACCTGCCCAAGGTCTTCAAGGGCACGCACGTCCGCGAGCCCGAGGTCCACGTCCTGCGCTCACGCGAGGTGCGGGTGGTGAGCAATCGCCCGTTCGTCGTCTACGCCGACGGCGATCCGATCGGGGCGACGCCGATCACCATCCGCTGCGTCCCGCGCGCCCTGCGCGTGCTGGTGCCGGGCTGATGCTCGCGGCCAAGGTCGCCGCGGCGCGCGCTGCCGGCGCGCTGTCGCGGCGCGCGGGCCGGGGCGGCACGAGCCTGCCAGGAAAGTTGCTCATGCGCCTGGAGCCCGACGCCATCGGCCGCCTGGCCGCGCGCCTGCGTGACGGCAGCGCGGTGATCTCGGCGACCAACGGCAAGACGACCACCGCCGCGATGGTGGCGTCGATCCTCGAGCGCACCGGCGTGCGTCTCGTGCACAACCGTGCCGGGGCGAACATGGCCGGCGGGGTGGCCACGGCGCTGCTGGAGGCATCACGCGGCCGGACGATCGCCGGCGAGGCGGGGCTCTTCGAGGTCGATGAGTTCTGGCTGGACCGGGTGGTGGGCGAGTTGCGCCCCCGCGCGCTGCTGCTGGCCAACCTCTTCCGCGACCAGCTGGACCGCTACGGCGAGCTGGAGACGATCGCCGACCGCTGGGCGGCGGTCGTCGCGGCGGCGGGCGACACCAAGCTCGTGCTCAACGCCGACGACCCGCTCGTCGCGGACCTGGGCCGCGATCGCAGCGACGTCACGTACTTCGGCGTGCAGGACGACGGCGTCGCGTTGCCGGCGATGGCCCACGCGTCGGACTCCAAGCACTGCCGTCGCTGTGGCGCGCCTTATGTCTACGACGCCATCTACATGGGCCACCTGGGCCGCTACCACTGCCCCAACGGCGACTCGCTGCGCCCGGAGCCACAGGTGGCCGCCACCGCCGTCACGCTCGACGGGACGCGGGCCGCGCGCTTCACGCTGCGCATGGGCGAGCAGAGCGCGGCGGTCGCCCTCCCCCTCCCCGGCCTCTACAACGTCTACAACGCGCTCGGCGCCGCGGGCCTGGCGGGGGCGCTGGGGGCGACGCTCGCCGAGATCGTCGCCGGCCTGCAGGCCACGCAGGCCGCCTTCGGCCGTGCGGAGACCGTCCGCCTGGCCGGTCGCGACATGGCGATCCTGCTCGTCAAGAACCCCGCCGGGGCCAACGAGGTCCTGCGCACGCTCGCGCTCGAGGAGGGCGAGCACGACCTCTTCGCCGTGCTCAACGACCGCACCGCCGACGGGCACGACGTCTCGTGGGTATGGGACGCCGACTTCGAGGTGATCGCCGGGCGGGTCCGCCACGCCACGTGCAGCGGCACGCGCGCCGCCGAGCTCGCGCTGCGCCTGAAGTACGCGGGCGTCCCCGGCGACCGGCTCACGGTCGAGCCGACGCTCGAGCGCGGGCTGGACACGGCTCTGGCCCGCGGAGCGGGACCGCTCGTCGCGCTGCCCACGTACACCGCAATGCTCGAGCTGCGCGAGCTGCTCGTCGCCCGCGGGGCCGCGAAGGGCTCCTTCGCATGAGCCACGTGCTCTGGCACGACATCGAGTGTGGCTCCTACACCGCGGACCTCGCGCTGTGGCGCGAGCTGGCCGACGCCGAGGCGGGCCCCGTACTCGACGTGGGCGCGGGCACGGGCCGCGTGGCGCTGGACCTCGCCGATCGCGGACACGCCGTCGTCGCGCTGGACCACGACGCCGAGCTGCTGTCCGCGCTCGCGCAGCGGGCAGGCGCTCGGGCGGTGCGAACCGTGCTCGCCGATGCCCGCTCGTTTCACCTGGGCAGCGTGTTCGGGCTCGTGCTCGCCCCGATGCAGACCGTCCAGCTGCTGGGCACGCAGGGCCGCGCGCAGTTCATGGCCGCGGCGCGCGCGCACCTGCGCCCAAGCGGTCTGCTGGCCTGCGCGCTGGCCGACGCCCTGGAGTCCTTCGACGACGAGCACAGCGAGGCGCCGCTGCCCGACCTGCGCGAGGTGGACGGCGTCGTCTACGCCAGCCGCCCCGTCGCCCTGCGCGACGAGGGCGGCCGCGTGGCGATCGAGCGCATCCGTGAGAC
>JACCQW010000082.1 GCA_013813955.1 Solirubrobacterales bacterium | reverse complement strand
AAGGCCGCCGCCACCTCCGCGCGGTCGCGGCCGGCGGCAAGATCGTCGTGCGCGGCGTCGCTGGCCGCCGGCCCGCTGCCGTAGGGCACGAGGACGCCGCCGCGCGCGAACGCACGGGCCATGTCGTGGCACACGCGCGCGATGCGCTCCTGCTCGCGCTCCAGGAAGGCGGCGAGCACGCGCTCGCGCTCCTGGACCAGCGGCGCCAGGCGGTGGGCGGCGACGGCCGGGCTCACTCGATCGCGCTTTCCCGCAGCTCGGCCAGCTCCTCCTTGTAGGGATCGCCGAGCAGCTCGAGGAACTCGCGCGTCGCGCGCGCCTCCTCCTCGTCGATCTTGGACATCGCGAAGCCGACGTGGATGAGCACCCAGTCGCCGATGCCGACGGCGTCCGGGCCCTCCGCGAGCAACCCGACGTTGACGGCGCGGCGCACGTTGGACACCTGCGCCTTGGCGATGTTACGTGGCTCGTCGACCCATTCGACGATCTGACCGGGAATTCCTAGGCACATGACGACGTCCTCCTGGCCGCGACAGCGGCCTGTCCGAAGCTGATTCCGCCATCGTTGGGCGGCACTTGACGATGCACGAGCACCTCGAGACCGCGGCCCACCAGCTTAGCGCGCACGGAATCCCGGAGCCGCAGGTTCTGAAACGTCCCACCGGACAGTACGACGGTCCGCGGGCCGGTCTCGGCCGCTGTCCCGGCCGCCACCACGGCGGCCTCCGCGACGCCCTCGTGAAAGGCCGCCGCCACCTCCGCGCGGTCGCGGCCGGCGGCAAGATCGTCGTGCGCGGCGGCGACGAGATCGGCCCCGTGCAGCACGCCCTCCTCGAAGCGGCAGGGATACGGCGCGGCGGCGACCCCCTCGGCCAGCTGCTCGAGCTCGATCGCCGCCTGGCCCTCGTAGCTGACCTCCTCGCGCAGGCCGACGAGCGCGGCGACCGCGTCGAACAGGCGCCCCATCCCCGACGAGGTCGGAGCGTTGACCGCCAGGCTCTGGCGCACGAGCGGCCAGCGCTCGTAGGGCACCGGGCGGCCGGCGCGCTCGAGGTAGGCCGCGGCGACGCGCCAGGGCTGGCGGATCGCCGCCTCCCCGCCGGGCAGGGGCACGGGCTCGAGGTGTGCGAGGCGCTCAAAGCCCGCCAGGTCGCACAGCAGCAGCTCGCCGCCCCACAGCGTGCCGTCCGTTCCGTAGCCGGTGCCGTCGAACACGAGCGCCAGCGCGGGACCCTCGCGACCGTGCTCGGCCAGGCAGGCGGCGGCGTGCGCGTGGTGATGCTGCACCCCGACGAGCAGCGCGTCCTGCTCCTGGGCCCACAGCGTCGAGCGGTAGCCGGGATGCAGGTCGTGGGCGACAACCGCGGGCCGGACGTCCAGCATCCTGAGGTAGAGCGCGAGGTCTTCGCGGAAGGCGCGGTGGGCGGGCTCGGAGTCCAGATCGCCCAGGTGCGGTGAGATGAACGCGTCACGGCCCTGCGCGACGCAGAACGTGCTCTTCAGCTCGGCGCCGGCGGCGACGATCGGCCGGCGCGCGGCCACGGGCAGCTCCAGCGCCCGGGGCGCCATCCCGCGCGAGCGCCGGATGACGTGCTCGCGGCGCACGACGGAGTCCTCGCAGCGGCGGTGGATCGGCCGGTCGTGTGCCAGGTATGCGTCGGCGATGCCCGCGAGGCGCTCGCGCGCCTCGTCGTCGCCGACCGCGATCGGCTCGTCGGAGCGGTTCGCGCTCGTCATGACCAGCGCCTCGCCGACATCGGCCAGCAGCAGGTGGTGCAGCGGGGTGTAGGGCAGCATGACCCCCAGCCACGGGCTGCCGGGCGCGACCGACTCGGCGACCGGCGCCCCCCGGCGCGCACGCAGCAGCACGATCGGGCGCGGTGGACAGGACAGCAGCGCGGCCTCCGTCTGGTCGACGTGCGCGAGCTTCCCGGGCGCGGTGGTCATGACGGCGAAGGGCTTGTCCTCACGGTGCTTGCGGGCGCGCAGACGCGCGACCGCCGCCTCGTCCGCCGCACGGCAGGCGAGGTGATAACCGCCCAGGCCCTTCACCGCGAGGATCGCTCCGTCGCGCAGGTGGGCGACCGCGTCGGCGACCTCCATCGACAGGCGCGGCCCGCAGTCCGGGCACGCGATCGGCTCGGCATGGAACCGGCGATCGGCGGGGTCCTCGTACTCGACCCGGCACGCGTCACACATCGCGAACGACGCCATCGTGGTGTTCGAGCGGTCGTAGGGGACGCGTTGCACGATCGTGAAGCGCGGCCCGCACTGCGTGCAGCTGATGAAGGGATGGCGGAAGCGCCGGTCGGCGGGGTCGAACAGCTCGCGCAGGCAGTCCGCGCAGGTGGCGGCGTCAGCGGGCACGGCCGCCGCCCCGCCCCCGGGCACGCTCGGCGCGATCGCGAACGAGCGATCGCCGCGGGTGCCCAACGCGATCTGCGCCACGGCACGCACGTCGGCCAGCGGCGGCGCCTCCTCGACCAGGGCCGCGGCGAAGGCGTCGAGCTCGCGCCGCAGGCCCTCGGCCTCGATCGTCACCCCGCGGCCGGTGTTGAGCACGAAGCCCCCCAGCCCGTGGCGGAGGGCGAGCCCGTGCACGAACGGGCGGAAGCCGACGCCCTGGACGATCCCCTCGACCTCGAGGCGACGTCGCTGCAGCTTGTAGCCGACCGTCATGTCCTAGCACTCCTCCTTCGCAGGAACCTGCGATTGCGCCCGATAGGTGTACCAGACACACACCCGTGTGTTACGCTCCGAAAATGGTGCTGCTTGCGCAAGTCGCGCAACAAGTTCAGGGGCTTCCGACCGAGTCGCACAGCGGTGCGTACATCGGACTCATCATCGGCTTCGCGATCGTGGTCGTCGTGGTCATCCTCGTGGCCACCATCCTCATGTTCGCGGCGCGAATCGGCGACCAGGCGCAGGACGGCATCGTGCGCATGGACGAGGCGCGCGAGAGCACCCTCCCGATCTGGGAGCTGCAGAAGCTCAACACCTCCGTGACCGGCATCTGGCGCTCGGCGGAGTCCGTCCGGCACCTCCTGGAGGAGAAGCGATGACAACGATGCTCGCCGCAGTCGACTCCGAGGGCAAGGTGTTCTGGATGATCGCGCTGGGCATCGGACTGGTGGTGATCCTCGTCGTCATCGTCCTGCTGACGTTCCTGTGGTCGCTCGTGCGCGATATCGACGACGGCGTCGCAGACCTGTGGACGGTGACCAAGCGCGTGGCGATCAACACCACGGGCGCCTACCAGCTCGCAGGCACCGCATCCATCCTGCGCGCCCTCCGCGAGGAGGCACTGCGCCAGGACGAGCTGCTCCTGGACCGCAACGGAGGGAGTTCCGGCCGATGAGCCAGACCCTGCTGACCATCCTGACCATCGTCGAGATCGTCGCGCTCGTCGTCATCCTGGCCATCTACCTGCTGATCGTGGCGCGCCAGCTGCGCTCGATCTCCTCCACGCTCGCGGAGGTAACGTGGGGCGCGCGCGCGGTGGAGCGCCAGCTACGCGCGGTGCGCTCCAACGTCGGCCAGATGAACTCCGCCCTGGAGGACATCGCCACGACGCTGCCGGCCGTCACCGACAAGGTCGAGGACCTCAACCGGGGGGCGCGCGTGGCATGACCCTCTGGTGGATCGGCAACATCCTCTTCATCGCCGTGATCATTCCCGTGGTCGTCATCATCCTCGGGTCGGTCCTGGCTCCGGCCCGCGAGATCGGTGCCTACGCCGACGACATCAACGAGCACGGCGCGCTGTTCGGCCCGCATCTCGACGCGCTGCAGGAGCTCGGCAGGACACGCGACCTCGTCAAGCAGGCCAACGTCGAGATCGAGCGCTACATCCGCGCGATCGACCAGGTCCAGTAGGAGGTCCGCGATGGAAGCCGCCCCGATCGTCACGCTCATCGGAACCGCGATCACCGTCGCCGCGATCGCCGGTTATCTGATTGCGATCGCCCTTATCCTCAAGGGGGTCTTCTCCCGGCTGCAGACGATCCTCGTCTCGGTCAGCGACGTCACGGAGAAGACGGCGCCGGCCGGTGCCGTCATCGACGAGATCAACCGCGATCTCGCCGCGGGCCACAAGGCTCTAGAGGCCTGCGTGCAGCGGCTGCAGGAGCGCAGGGGTCTGGTCACCACGCCGCAGGACCCGCGCATACGCGGCGGCTCCGGCGCGGCCCCGTTCTCGCAGTAGCCGCGGCCCCGCGCCCGGGACAGGATCCACGCAGGCACCGGTCTGTGTCGGGTGCCGATTGGCACCCGACACCGCCCGACGAGCCCTACTCGCTGGACGACTGCTTTGAACCGTCGCCGCCAGGGGCGGCGTCGTGGCTCTGCGGATCGTTCTGTGTCTCCGGCGCGCCGGGGACTCGCGGCATGTCGCTCTCGGGGTCGCGGTTGTCATAGCCGCCGATGCCCGGGTCCGGATCATCTTCGAGGCCCAGCTCCTCGGCGGTGGCGTCGCTGGCGACGCTGGGATTCGGCTCGTCCTGGCCGAAGGGCGCCTGCGGCTCCTCGGTGCGGACCTGTTCGACGACCTCCTGCTGCTTGGGCTTGTGGTCGGTCGGCCCGTCCTCGTCGGCTGGAACTGGAGAGGACTCGTTCATGCGTCGGCTCCTTTGTGGTGGACTGTCACGGCTGGAGGATCGGGACGGCCGGCTGGTTGCGCGGGGCCATGCGCCGTGCCGGCCGCTCAGAGCCGAGCCCGCCGATCAGTCCGGCGAGGCCGGCCACCGCGCGCGGATCGTGCCCGGGAACGAACTCGTCGATGAAGGGCATCGCGGCGCGCATGCCGATGGCCAGTGGCTGCTGATCGACGCTCATCGGCCGCGGGTTGATCCAGACCAGTCGCCGTGCCTGCAGCTGCAGGCGGCGCACCTCGTCGGCGAGCACCTCGGGATCGCCGCGATCCCAGCCGTCGCTCACCACGAGCACGATCGCACCGCGCGCGAACCCGCGCCGGGCGTAGGTACGGTTGAACTCCGACAGGGCGGCTCCGATCCGCGTCCCGCCCGACCAGTCCGGGACGGTGGCGCGCGCCTGCTCGAGCGCGCGCTCGAGGTCGCGGCCGTCAAGCGACTTCGTCAGCCGTGTCAGTCGCGTCGCGAACACGAAGGCCTCGGCCTTGCGGGCAGCGCCGACCGCCGCCTTCAGCGACGCGAGCAGCACGCGCGAGTAGCGCTCCATCGATCCGGAGACGTCGCAGAGGAAGAGCAGCCGCCGCGGACGCGGCGTGGGGGCCGTGTACGCCAGCCGGAACGCCTCGCCGTCGGTGGCCAGCGAGCGCTGCAACGTCCGGCGCACATCGAGCCGGTCGCCGTCGCGGGCCGGGCGGGAGCGTCGCGAGCGCCGCTCGGGGGCCGACCTGCGGATCTCCTCGGCGAGCCGGCGCAGCGCGGCGAGCTCGTCCTCCTGGTAGCTCAGCCGCTCCTTCTCGCTGAGCAGGTCCGCGGCGCTCCAGGCGGCGAGCACGCCGATCTGCTGATTGCTCATCGCCTGCTCGCCCTCCGCGCTGGGCAGCTCGCGGGTGCCGCGGTTGCGCTCGCCGTCGATGGGAGCCGCCGTGTCCCCCTCACCGCCGAACTGCGGCAGCGCCTCACCGCCGTGGTGGGACCCGCTCATGCGGGCGTCGCTCTCGCCGTGCTCGGCGGAGCCCTCGGCGAGGATGAGCGAGCGGCCCTCCCAGAAGCGCTCGAAGAGCGTGTCGAACACGTCACGCTCGTCGGGATGGTGCACGAACGCCGCGCGCGCGGCGTGGAAGACCTGCCGGCGCTCGCGCACGTCGACCTCGGCGAGTGCGCGCAGGAAGACGTGCTCGCTGTCGACGCTGGCCGACAGCCCGAACTCGCGCAGCGCGCGGGCGAAGCCGACGGCCGCGGCCAGGACCACCTGGTCCGCGGGCCGTTGCGTCGCGTCAGGCCGCCTCACCGGGAGCGCCCTCCCCACGCCGCAGCTCGGCCGAGCGCTCGGCCGAGCGCTCGACGAGCCCCTCGAGCTCCTTGCCGCGAACGCGCTCGAGGTCGTCGCGCTCCTTGAGCAGGGTGCCCAGCGTGCGGTCGGCGGTCCCCGGGTCGATCTCGTTGCGCCCCAGGGTGTGGAAGGCCTCGGCCCAGTCGAGGGTCTCGCCGACGCCCGGCGAGCGGTAGAGGTCCAGCCAGCGCAGGTCCTGCACGAACGCGCACACCTGCGCGGCGAGGCGCTCGTTGACGTGGGGCAGCCGCGCGCGCGCGATCGCGATCTCGCGCTGCAGATCGGGGTGGTCGATCCAGTGGTACAGGCACCGGCGCTTGAGCGCCTCGTGCAGGTCGCGCGTGCGGTTGGACGTGATGATCACGATCGGCGGTTGCTCGGCACGTACGACGCCCACCTCGGGAATCGTGACCTGGAAGTCCGAGAGGAACTCGAGCAGAAAGGCCTCGAACTCGTCGTCGGCGCGGTCGAGCTCGTCGATGAGCAGGACAGCCGGACGGGTGGGATCGGAGACGAGCGCCTGCATCAGCGGCCGGCGCAACAAGAACTCCTCCGAGTACAACTGGGCCGAGCCGCCGGCCCGCAGCTGCAGCAGCTGGCGCGGGTAGTCCCAGTCATAGAGGGCCTGGTGCACGTCGATCCCCTCGTAGCACTGCAGGCGGATCAAGGGCGCGCCCGTCGCCGCGGCGAGCGCCTTGGCCAGCTCCGTCTTGCCGACGCCGGGCTCACCCTCGACGAGCAGGGGGCGCCGCAGGCGCAGCGCGAGGAACACCACGGTTCCCAGGCCCTCGTCGACCAGGTAGCGCTCGTCGGTCAGCGCTCGGCACAGCTCGTCGATCGAATCAAAGCCAGGCATCCACGGTCTCCTCGATCTTGCTCACGGCGATCGCGAGTGCTCGTTGCACGGGCGGGGACAGCCCCTGACAGAGCTCGTCGACCTCCAGCGGCTGGCAGCCGACGATCAGCACACGGTCGGGCAGGATGCCCATGGTCTTGGCCATCGACAGGACGCGATGGGGATTGGCGAGATGGACGTCGGGCACGTGGACCGCTTCCTCGATCTCCGGCGTGATCGCGAAGACGGTGCCCGGCTCGGCTCCGCGCTCCACCGCGTCGATCAGGACGAGCCCGTCGCAGCCGGCCATCAGCTCCTGCAGCAGGGCGATCCCTCCGATGCCGGTCTCGACCACGTCCGCGCCGGCAGGCAGATGACCGAGCAGCTCGGTCACGGCCGGGCCGAAGCCGTCATCGCCGCGCAGGATGTTGCCGACGCCGGCGACCAGGATGCGGCGCGCGCGGACCTCTGGTGGCTCCGTCGAGGACGTGGCGCTCACGCGACGTTCGCCGCGACCTTCAGGACGCCGTCGGCGAGCGCGATCGGCACCACGGCCAGCGATGGCTGGCCCGGCTCGTCGTCGGCGCGCTTGCCCGATCGGGCGTCGTAGGCGCAGTTGTGCCAGGGGCAGACCAGGACCGAGCCGGTGAGGCGCCCGCCGTCCAGCGGGAGGCGACCCTCGACCGCGCAGACATTGCGAAAGGCGTACGGCTCACCGCCGATGTTGACGAGCAGGATCGAGTTGCCGTCCACGTCGACGGCCTTTATCGCGCCGGGCTCAAGCTCCTCGATCCGCCCGACGTCGACGAACACGGGGCGCTTCAGGCTCTCGATCTGCAGGAGATCGCCGCCGCCCGCCCCGCCGGGGGCCGGGGCGCCCGCTCCGTCGGGGGCCGGGGCGCCCGCTCCGTTGGGGGCCGGCGTGCTCGGCTCGGCTCGGAGCGCTCCGTTGAAGTGCTCGATTTGCAGCAGTCGGGCCTCGATGCCGCTCGCCGGCGGTTCGCCGTTGTCCTCCTCGCCCTCCGGCGGATGCGACACGACCTCCTTGAAGCCCTCGAAGCGCTCGCGCAGCTTCTCCTCGACGCCGCGGCGCAGCGTCACCGCCGACGCCGCGCACCCGTGGCAGGAACCGTGCATACGCACGTGGACGACGCCGTCCTGGACGTCGAGCAGCTCGAGGCCGCCGCCGTGGGACTCGATGTACGGGCGCACCTCGTCGAGCGCCTCCTCGACCTGGACGCGCTCCTCGAGCGGAACGAGGTCGTACATCGCCATCAGCGCGAACGCGAGCGGATGCTCGAGGTCGCCGGCCACTATCCGCTCGAGCGCCGGGCGGTGGACGGCGTCCATGAGCTGCAGGAGCAGCAGCGCCCGCTCGTCGCCCTCGCGCTCCAGCGTCTGGACGAGCGTGTCCAGCTCGGCTACCGCCTGGTCAAATTCCATACCGTCTCCTCGATCTCCGGCAGCTTGGCCTCGATCACCGGGCTGAAGCCATCGCCCCAGTTCTCGTCCGCCGGCTCGACTTCGACGACCCATACGTCGTCGGGCAACACCTTGAACGCCTCGGAGACGATCAACAAGTTGTCCAGGTTGATCGTACCGGTGACCGAGTCTCCCACGCGATCCTGGACCTCCTTGGGAGAGGGCAGCTCGTGCGCCCACCGGTATGTCGTGACAGTGCCCGGCTCACGACCGCGCGCCACGGCCCCGAGGAACACGATCCGGTCGTAGGCCTGGCGTTCCTCCAGATTCTGCGTGAAGCCGACCGGGTGGTAGCCGAGATCCTCGAACTCGACGCCGTTGCTCGACTGCGGGCCGAGCGTATCGGTCACGTACGGGCCGAGGGCGCCGTCACGCAGGAACCGGTACCCGACCCCGCAGACGAGGACGCGCATGGGCGCTAGTTCTCCGCGCCCCCCTGGCTCGCGGGCCTAGTGCTCATGGTCACCCGTCGCTCCGCACGCGCAGCTGATGATCTCGCGCGTGATGGTGCGGTCGTCGGTGTGGATGTGCGTCGTGCACGGCATGCACGGGTCGAAGCTGCG
>JACCQW010000045.1 GCA_013813955.1 Solirubrobacterales bacterium | reverse complement strand
GGCGGCGGCGCCGAGCCGCCGCATTGTCCCTACCTCACGCCCGCGTGCCCACGGCGAGCAGGTACTCCTTCTCGAAACGGGCCCGGTCGGGCGTGCCGCGGTTCCACTCGTCGCAGAACCGGTTCAGGGCGTCGTCGAACTCGGCCTCGCGCCCGGCGCGGCTCGCGTTCGCCCGGGCGGCGATGGTCGGGCCGTAGAGCGCCTTGAAGTGCTCGCCGTAGTCGTGGGGATGCTCGAAGGCGGTGATCTCCAGGACGTCGCGCTTCAGCGTGCCGAAGTCGACGCGGGCGCCGAACAGATCGTCCAGGTGCGCCTCGCTGCCCCACAGCGGCGGAGGTTGTGCGCCCGGCGGGGGCGGCGGGGCGAACGGCCCCATCGTCCGGAAGAGGGCGCCCAGCATGCCTTCCGGGGTCCAGCTCAGCAGCCCGATCGTGCCGCCCGGGCGGCACACGCGGACGAGCTCGTCGGCGACCTCCTGGTGGTGGGGCGCGAACATCGCGCCGATCGACGACATGACGACGTCGAAGGACCCATTGTCGAAGGGCAGGTGCTCGGCGTCGGCCTGCACCCACTCGAGCGTGAGGCCTTCGGCCTCGGCCCGGCGACGGCCCGCATCTAGCAGCTCGGGCGTCAGATCGCTGGCCGTCACGTCGGCGCCGGTGCGCGCCGCGGGTATCGAGGCGTTGCCGGTCCCGGCGGCGACGTCGAGGACGCCCATTCCCGGGCCGATGGCGCTCGCCTCGACGAGCCTCGGTCCCAGCGGCAGCAGGAACGTCTCCACCATCGACGGGTAATCGCCTGATGCCCACATCGTGCGATGGCGAGCCTTGAGATCAGAATCCGACGTGGTCGACGACATGACGCCCTCCTCCGGTTGACCTCGCGACCGTACCACCGCCGCCGCACCCGATCGGACCGGCGCGGGGCTACTCCCGCAGCCCCGCGGCCTTGAGGGCCTCTCGCCTGCCGGCGTAACCCTGGATGCACGCGACCTTGCCACCTCGGATCGTCCAGACGAGCGCCCACCGGAGGTGCAACTCCAGTCCGGTGTGCCCCGAGTGTCCGAGTACTCGCTGGACGGTCACGATGGTCTCACCGTCCCCGCCGTCGATGACCTCGTCGAGCTCGAAACGGGGGTCGCTGATCACGTCGAACGCTTCGGCGAACCACCGCCGTACCCCGTCGTGCCCGTGGTAGGGGCCTTGGACCAGGAATTCCTCGACGTTGCGGATCTCGATGTGCTCGTCACAGAGTTCGAGCCGAGGCATCCCATCCTCGCTCAAGCCATCGAACCAGCGCCGTACGACCTCGACGTTCTCCCGCGACATGCCCGGCCAGTATCCCGGTTCCGAACTCGCGCGCGGCACAGCGGACGCCGTTCTCGCTGGCGTTCCCACGCTCTGTGTCTGGCACATATACTGCGGCGAGACGGAGCCAGCCCTGTCCCCGCAATCCCACACCACGGTTCTGCTGCGCAAGGAGCTCCTGCGCGCGTGGCTTCTGCTCCTTGTGCACCTCGAGCCCGGATACGGCTACGAGTTGCGCGTCCGTCTCGTCGCCCGCGGCTTCAGGGCGGACCCCACCAGCGTCTATCGCATCCTTCGCGAGCTCGAGGAGCAGGGCCTGCTCGACTCCCGCTGGGACGAGGCGGGCCAGGGCCCGCGCCGGCGGGTCTACCGGCTCAACCGCAAGGGGCGGCGCGAGCTCGAGCACACGGCGATCGCCTTCGCCGGGGCGCGCAACGCCCAGAGCGCGTTCCTGCGCGTATACAAGAAGCAGGCCGCACCCGCGCCCGTGGCGGCTCCAGCCCCGGCCTGAGGTCGGCGATCGGCGCTCAGGCTGGGACCGCGGCGCGATCGACTGCGGCCATGCGCCGCAGGAACGGCTCGGCCAGCCGCCCGACCGCGTCGGGATCGTCGGCGTGCGGCCAGTGGCCGCTGCCCTCGAGGATCGCGATCTCGGCGCTCGGGAACGCCTCGCGCTGACGCTCGGCAAGGGCCACGGGGAGGTAGGCGTCATGGGCTCCCCAGATCACGAGCGCGGGACGGTCCAGCGGCCGCAGCGCATCGGCCTGGCGGCGGCCCACCGCGGCGGGGTCGTCCGTCGCGCGGTACAGGCGCAGGATCGCCCGGCGCGTGGCTGCGTCGAGGTCGTCGTACATGCGGTCGACGAAGGCTCGCGGCAGGCCGCGCGGGTTGCCGTGGCGCAGGACCGCGCGCAGGCCGGAGCGCGTGGTGATGGCCTGAAAGGCCTCGCCGGCCAGCGGCGTGCGCCAGATCCGGGCCAGGGGGTGCCAGCGGTAGTCCAGCAGCGCACCGGTGGTGATCAGCACCGCGCTGCCCAGCCGCTCGGGGTTGCGCGCCGCCCATTCCAGGCCCCACGGGCCGCCGAAGTCGTGCAGCACGAGGTGCGCGCGCTCGACGCCGAGCTCGTCGAGCGCCGACTCGAGGAAGCGGGCGTAGCCCTCCACGGTGTAGGGGAAGGCGTCGGGCTTGTCCGCACGCCCGAAGCCGGGCATGTCCGGCGCGAGGGCCCGCGTGAACGGGGCGACGCGCGAGAGCAGGTCGTCCCACTCGCGCGACGAGCCCGGATTGCCATGCACGAACACGACGGCCTCGGTCGAGTCCTGCGGCCCGGCGCAGGAGACCGGCACCGTCAGCCCGTTGACGGTGAGCTTCGTCCGCGTGACCCCCGCCGGGAGCGTGGTGCCGTCGGCATGGGCGCCGGTGAGCGGGGGCGTGGGCGGGGCCCCCCGCCGTGTGGCGTTGACGCGGAGGGCGCGGCCGACCAGCCGCGCGAACGCCTGGTCCGTCGGCCGGATCGACCGCGAGCCGAACGCATGAAACCCCGCGGCGGCCGCCTCGTCCTTCGCGGCGGCCGACATCAGCAGCCGCTCCAGCGGGGAGAAGCGCCGCCCCGTCGAGTAGTCCGAGGTGACCAGGAATTGCCCGAGCAGCTCCCGGCGGTGGCGCTTGCGATAGCGCTCGAGCGCGTCGTCGATCGCCGTGTCCGGCGTCGCGTCGCCGAGAGCCTGCGAGAGCTCCTGCGCCAGCCACTCGCCCGACTGGAAGGCAAAACCGCAACCGACTCCCCACAGCGGATCGGCGGCCATCGCGGCATCCCCCACGAACGCGAGCCCCGGCCGCGCGGCCGGGCGCGACGTGTTCGGCAGCTCGCGCCTGCCGAGGACCTTCGAGATGCGCTCCGCGCGGCGGACGTCGGGCGCATCCGGCAACCCGTCGAAGGAGCGCTCGAAGTTCGCCTCCAGATCGCGCCGGAACCACGACATACGGTCCTTCGTCTGAAAGATCGCCATGAGCGTGATGCCGTCGTCCTGGGGGAACGCGTAGGCGACGTCGGGATCGAGAAACCAGAACAGCGTGTCGTCGCCCGTGACGAGCGGGAGGTCGCGGTAGTAGGCGAAGTAGCAGAAGCGCTCGTGGCGCTTCACGCGCGCGCGGACTCCCGTCATCCGGGCCACCGCGGAGTCGCGGCCGTCCGCCCCGACGACCACCCGCGCAGTGATGTCGCGGCCCTGGCGTTCGCGGTCGCTGACCCGCACGCCGGTCGGCCGCCCACGAGGGTCCGCAACCGCCGTGACGGTCTGGCCCAGCATCAGGTCGACGCCGGGCGTGTGTGTCGCGAGCGAGCGCAGCATCGGGTCGAGCTTCTCGCGGCGGATGTCGTAGCCGTAGCGCGGGTGGGGGTGATCGTCTGCGAGCCGCGGCCGGATCCAGCCATACGGCGACCAGGCTGCGATCCCGTTGCGGATCCCGCCGGCGGCCTCGATGCGCTCCGCCAGCCCGAGCCGCTGGATCGTCGGCGTCGCGCTCGGCTGGATGAAGTGCGTGCACACGACCTTGTAGGCCGCGGGATCGGGCCGCTGTTCGACCAGCGCGACACGGGCGCCGGCCCGTCCCAGCAAGGTTGCGACGGTGCAGCCCGCGATGCTCGCGCCCACCACCACGACGTCGTAGTCCGAAGCCATCGCGTCATCCCTCTCGATCCGGTTGAAGGGACCCTAACCGAGACCCGGCGGCAGGCCAATCGATCTCTCGCCGCCTGCGCTCAGCGTCCCGCCTGGCGCCGCGCCTGCGCGGAGAAGACCTCGAACGCGGCGCGCGGTGCGCCGCCGGGGGACAGCAGGCCCGAGTCCCAGGTCGCGGCCGCGTCGGCGCGCCAGTGGTAGATGTACACGCGCGTGATCCGGGGACTCAGACGCGCCAGGGCGAACACGCGCCGGGTGGCCGCGCGGGCGTGGCGGTGGCCGGCACGGATGCGGTGGCGCCGGTCGCTACGAGACGTGCCCGCGGGCGGGGCGCGGCGGATGATCGCCCCGGTCTCGGTGAACCAGATCCGGCCGCCGGCGAGGCGCAGCATCGTGCGCGTCCCCCAGCTCGAGGCGGAGTTGGCGTCGACGTAGTTGTGCAGTCCCCACACGCGCGGCCGGCGCCCGGCGGCGAACTGGCGCACGTAGGCGCGCATCCAGCGCTCGAGGCTGGAACTGTCGACGACGTCGGCGCCCAGCACCGTGCAGCTCGGGCAGCCGGCGCGCAGCGCGCGGTAGTAGCCGGCGATGCGGCGCGGGTCGTTGTTGACGGCCAGGCGGGCCATGTTCGGCTCGTTCCACGGGCTGAACTCGCGCAGGTGCGGATAGCGGCGGCGCAACCGCCCGGTCTGGCGCGCGTAGTCGCGGACGGCGGGCAGGATGCGCCCCGTCTTGCGCCGGCTGGGCCCGAAGGTGACGAGCGGCCGCACGCCGGCCGCCCGCGCGGCCTGCATCCACGCGTCCAGCTCCGCGCGCTGCCAGCGGTGGCGCATCGCGTCCCAGGCCACGACCACGCGGGCATGGCGGACGCCGAGGCCGGTCAGCCGCGCGTCGGCGAAGGTGGACGCCTGCTGGTCGGCGATGCCCAGCGTGAACGCGCGGGCCTCCCGCGCGCCGGTCGCCACCCCCGCGGTCATCGCGAGCGCCACGACCAGCGCCAGCCGTCCCGCCGTGCCCGGCCTCCGTGCCCACATGCCCGCCACAGTAGATGTACGGCGCCCGATGGTCGAGGATGGAGGAACGATGGCCGTCAGCTCTCAGACCCGCTACGCACGCAACGGCGAGGTCAACATCGCCTACCAGGTCCACGGCGACGGCCCCATCGACCTGCTGTTCGTCAGCGCGTTCATCTCTCACGTCGAGCACGTCTGGGAGGAACCCGGGCTGCGGCGTTTCATGGAGCGCCTGTCGGGCTTCTCGCGGCTGATCCTGTTCGACCGCCGCGGGTCGAGCATGTCCGACGGCGGCGAGCTCGGGGTCGAGAACGAGCTCGGGGACGTCACGGCCGTGCTCGACGCGGTGGGCAGCGAGCGCACGGCGATCGTGGGGTACGTGGCGGGCGCCCCGCTCGCCGCGCTGTACGCGGCGCGCTTCCCCGAGCGCGTGGGGGCGCTCGTGCTCTACTCGTCGATGCTGTACGCCACGCGCGACGAGGACCTGCCGTGGGCGCAGACCCCGGAGGAGCGCGAAGCGCGCTTCGCGCAGATCCTCGATAGCTGGGGCCAGGGGGCCAACCTCGAGGCGCTCGCCCCCTCGGCCGCCGACGACGAGCAGCTGCGCGCGTGGCTGGCGCGGCTGGAGCGCCTGGCCGCGAGCCCCGGCCAGATGCAGCGGCTGATCGTCGCGATGGGCGCAACGGACGTGCGCCCGGAGCTGCCGGGCATCCGGGTGCCCACGCTGGTGGTGCACCGCACCGACGATGCCTTCATGGACGTCCGCCATGCCCGCGAGTACGCACGCCGCATCCCGGGCGCGCGGCTCGTCGAGCTGCCGGGCGTCGACTCGCTGCCCAGCGCCGGCGACAGCGATGCGCTGCTCGGTGAGATCGAGGAGTTCCTGACCGGCGGTCGGCACAGCGGCGAGCTCGAGCGGGCGCTGCTGACCGTCCTGTTCACCGACATCGCCGGCGGCACCGCGCGTGCGTCGCAACTGGGCGACAAGCGCTGGCGCGACCTGCTGTCCGCGCACGACGCGGAGATCCGGCGCACGCTGCGTCGCTTCGACGGGGTCGAGGTCAAGACGGTGGGCGACGGCTTCATCGCGGTCTTCGACGGTGCGCCCAGTCGGGCCGTGCGCTGCGCGCGGGCGCTCGACGCGGCCATGCGCGAGCTGGGGATCGACGTGCGCATCGGCCTGCACACCGGCGAGTGCGAGCTGATCGGCGACGACATCGGGGGAATGGCCGTGCACATCGCCGCGCGGGTGGCGGCGCTGGCAGAGGGCGGCGAGATCCTGGCCTCCGGGACGACCTACGGGACCGTCGTCGGGGCCGGCCTGAGCTGGGAGTGGCGGGGCGAGCGCGAGCTCAAGGGCGTGCCCGGGCGCTGGCCGATCTTCGCGTTGGAGCTCTGAGGGGGCCGCGCAGCTTCCCTGCCGGCTGCTGAGGTGATCACGGGCCCTCGGGCCCTGAGGTGATCACGGGCCCTCGAGCCGCTTTTCGCGGGCGCGCGCCCGCGCGAGGCGGCCCAGCAGGCCCAGCCAGTCGAGAACGCCGGCGCCCAGGTGGCCGACCGGGCCGGTGGCGATCCAGGCGGCGAGGACGACGTGGGGGGCGCGAGGGCGGGCCATCGGTGCAAGATAGGGTGTCGCTCTCGATGGCCGGCGCCCTGAAGACCACCGTCACCGAGCTGCCCGAGTCGCGTGTGCGCGTCCAGGCGGAGGTCGCGCCCGAGGAGGTCCAGCGCTCGCTGGAGTCCACGGCGCGCAAGCTGGGCGCCGAGATGCGCATCCCCGGCTTTCGCAAGGGCAAGGTCCCGCCACCGGTGATCATCCAGCGCATCGGGCGCGAGGCGGTCCTCGACGAGACCGTACGCGGCGGGCTGACCGGCTGGTACGTGCGGGCCATCGACGAGTCCGGCATCTCCCCGGTCGGCGACCCGCAGCTCGACATCGGCGACCTCCCCGCGGAGGGTCAGCCGCTGACCTTCTCCATCGAGATCGGCGTCCGCCCGCCCGCCAGGCTGGGCACCTACAAGGGTGTCGAGGTCGGCCGCCGTGAGCCGCAGGTCCAGGAGTCCGAGATCGACGCCGAGATCGAGGCGCTGCGCGAGCGTCTCGCGCGCCTGGACACCGTCGACCGCGCGGCCGGGCGGGGCGACTTCGTCACGATGGACTACCTCGGGACGCTGGACGGCGAGCCGTTCGAGGGGGGAGAGGGCCGCGACCAAGTCGTCGAGCTGGGCTCCGGAAAGCTCATCGAGGGCTTCGAGGACGGCATCCTCGGCGCCACCGCCGGGGAGGATCGCACGGTCGACGTGACGTTCCCCGATGACTACGGCGCCGAGCTCCTGGCCGGCCGTGATGCGCAGTTCGCGATCACCGTCAAGGAAGTCAAGGCCAAGGAGCTGCCCGACCTCGACGACGACTTCGCCTCCGACGCCGCGGGCTTCGACACGCTCGCCGGGTTGCGCGAGGACATCGGCACGCGCCTGCGCGAAGCCGACGAGAAGCTCGTGGAGACCGAGTTCCGCGAGGCCGCCCTGGACGCCGTCGTCGCGGAGTCGCAGATCGACCTGCCCGCCGCGCTCGTCGACGCCCGCGCGCAGGAGCTGCTCGAGCGCCTGATGCACCAGCTCGGCCACCAGGGGATCGACCGGGCGACCTACCTGCAGATCTCCGGCAAGACGGAGGAGGAGATGCTCGACGAGGCCCGGCCCGACGCCGAGCAGACGCTCAGGCGCGAGGCGGTGCTCGATGCGATCGTCGAGGCCGAGGGGATCGCGCCCTCCGATGAGGAGCTGCTGGAGGCGCTCGGCACCGCCGCCGAGCGCGAGGGCATGAGCGCCGAGAAGCTGCGCGACCGCCTGCGCTCCGCCGGGCGCCTGGACACGCTGGCCCAGGAGCTCGCGGCCAGCTCCGCCATAGACGTGGTCGCCGAGGCCGCCACGCCCATCACCGTCGAGCAGGCGCAGGCCCGCGACAAGCTGTGGACCCCCGAGAAGGAAGCCTCGGACGGCGGCGGCGAGAAGCTCTGGACGCCGGGCTCCTAGCCGCTGCCGGGTGCGCCTCACAGCCCGGCGGAGCACCAGAGGCCGGTTGCTAGGCTCCGCCGGCAGGACTTCCCGTCATCCGTGCGAACTGAAGCGAGGACCATGAGCCCACTTGTCCCCATGGTGGTCGAGCAGACGTCGCGAGGCGAGCGCGCCTTCGACATCTACAGCCGGCTGCTCAACGAGCGCATCGTGTTCCTGGGGACGCCCGTGGATGACCAGATCGCGAACCTCATCGTGGCGCAGCTGCTGCACCTGGAGTCCGAGGACCCCGACAAGGACATCTCGATCTACATCAACTCGCCCGGCGGCTCGGTCTACGCCGGCCTCGCGATCTACGACACGATGCAGTTCATCAAGCCCGACGTGCAGACCATCTGCGTCGGCATCGCGATGTCCATGGGCGCGCTGCTGCTGTCGGGCGGCGCCGAGGGCAAGCGCATGGCGCTGCCCAACGCGAAGATCCTCATCCACCAGGT
>JACCQW010000024.1 GCA_013813955.1 Solirubrobacterales bacterium | reverse complement strand
CGACGGCGCGCTCGGCCGCGCTGCGGTCTGCCAGGCGGTTGGTGCGCGCAACCGGACCGATGCGCCCGTCCTGCGCGGTGAGCTCCTCGCCGGATGCGATCTTGCGCGTCGCCGCCGCGAAGCGCTCGAGCGAGTCGCGCATCTGGCGCGCGGTCTCACCGCTCTCGACGACCGTGGTGCCGGCGGCCTCGCCCAGGCCGGGGTTGTCGGGATGCATGGCGGCCAGCGCGGGCAGCCCCGCCTCGGAGGCCGCCGCCGCGATCCGCGCGCACGCCATGCCGTAGCGCCCGCTGGTGAAGGCGGGGCCGGCGACCAAGATCTCGGCCCCGCGCTCGCGCGCGTCCGCGATGAGCTCGGCGGCGAACTCGGGGTGCGAGGCGGCGTAGTCGTCGCCGCAGACGGCGGTGGCGATGATCTCGTGCTCGTCGCCCAGCACGGCCGCGAGGCGCCGCCCGGGTCCCAGGGCCCCGTCGCGCAGCTCTGGCCCGGTGCCCGCCGCGTCCTCGCCGCCGATGCCGGCGAAGAACTGGTTGACGTAGTGGACGATGCGCATCAGCCGGTCTCCGCGCACGTGAGCCGACCCCAGCCCAGGGTGCTCTGCGCGCAGTAGATGGCGGCCACCGGCAGCTCGACCTCGTCGGTGGCCGGCTGGTCGAGCAGGGCGATGCGGTCGCGGCCCAGCGCGCGCTCGCATGCGGGCAGCGTCATCCGCTCATCGTAGTTGCCGGTGCTGACGAGGGCTGTGGCCTTGGTCGGTGGGACCACCAGCGGCGGGCCGGTGCCGTCGCGCCCCGCCATCTCGGCCAGGATCCCCACCGCCGTGATCCCCTCCTCCTCGAGGCGATCGAGCTTGAGCGAGACGTCGGCATCGGCGTTGCCGCCGCCCTCCTTGGTCACGATCGCCGCGTCGAGCCCCAGCCCCGCGCACAGCCGCGCAGCGTGCGCCGAGACGAGCTCCTTGTTCGCCTGGTCGACCGGCTCGGGACACAGCACGAGCGCCGCCAGCTCGAGGTCGTCGCAGGCGCGCAGGGCGGCGACCACCGGATGCGTCTGGTGCAGGAAGGTCGGGTTCTTCAGCGCGGGGTGGCCGTACTGGCCGCTGACCACCGCCCCGTCATCGAGCTCGCCGGGCGAGATGACGGTCGGCAGGCCGCCCGACAGGCTGCGCCCGTAGACGAAGACGTCCTTGAACTTCCCCTGGGTCTGCAGGTTGGTGACGACCGCCACACGCGGTCTGTCGCTCGAGGCCGATCCGGTGTCGGGTAGCTCCTCCACCGCGTCGGGCTCGGCATCCAGTGCCGCCTCGGCGAGGTGGGCCGCCACCCGCACGAGCCCGCGCCGCAGCGCCGCCTCGACGTCCTCCCAGGCCGCGTCGTCGGCGGGCGTGAACTCGATGACGAGGTTGTGTGTCGCGCCCAGCGGCGACAGCGGCGCTGCCGGCCCCGACATCTCGATGACCGCCTCCTGGGCGCGGGGCAGGTAGCCGGCAGCCAGCACGGCGGCGCCGCGCAGCACGTGGGTCTCACCGCGCCCCGCGGGCATCGCCGGACCCAGCAAACCGGGGAACACGCCGCCCCCGCCGGGCCCCTTGGAGCAGGGCTGAAGCGCGTCCAGCGCGCCGACGATCCGGACGGGGTCGCCGGGCGCGGCGCAGCCCAGCCGGACCTCGGCGAGCGCGGGGTCGCCCAAGAGCTCACGCACGCTCTGCTCGCCGACGGTGAGGCGCCCCGCGCAGTAGCTCGTGCGCTCGCCGAGTGCGAGCTCGCGCACCTCGTGGACCACGCGAGTCAGCCCGGCGTCCGAGTTCACGTACCGGATCCTTTCAGATGTGGGCGGCGCAGGGGATTTGCCTGCCGGCGAGGAATGGCAGCGGGACAAGCGGAGGGGACCGGTGATGGTGCGGACCGGGCCTCTGCCGTGAGCGTTGAGCTCGCCTAACCTTCGAGATCAAGCTGGCCGCGGCAGCGGGCGCCCGCCGGCCAGCCGTCGTACGTTTTGTGTTACGGTTTCGGTCATGTCTGACACGATCACGTTTCGTCCTGATAAGGACGCGGCACAAGCGCTGGCGGTGTTGACCCGCGACGGCACGCCCGTATCGACCGCGGTGCGGGCGGCCTTGATCGACGCGGCGCGCGAGCGTGCCCGATCGGCGCTTCGGGCGGAAGCCAAGGCGCTGGCCAACGATCCGCAGGACCGGGCGGAGGCGGCACAGGTCCTGCGGGACATGGAGACCCTGCGTGCGTGGTGAGGTCTACCGGCTGCGCGCATCTCGGGACGCCCGCGGCCACGAGCAGCGAGATCCTCGGTATGCCGTAGTCGTTCAGTCCGATCAGTTCCCGCTCTCGACCTGGCTGGTGGCTCCGACATCGACCTCAGCACGTCCGGCAAGCTTTCGACCCGAGGTCGAGATCGGCGGACGAACCACACGGGTCCTGGCCGAGCAGACGACGGCAATAGATCCGGCTCGCCTCGGCGACACCACGGGCCACCTCACCTTCGACGAGCTGCGGAACATCGACGCGGCCCTACGACTCGTCCTCGACCTTTGAAGCGCCGCGATGCTGGTCCCGATGGCGCTTCCATCTCTCCCAGGTCTTTCTCCCGTGACTGGTTCGATGACCTGTCGCGCTAGCGCTGGAGGACCGAGAGCAAGGACGCGACGCACAGCCTCGAGCCGCGGCGGCGCACTCGCCTGGCGCCGACGGGCAGTGCGCGGGACGCGCTAGGGTTGCGCCGATTCGCCAGCGCCAACGAGGACCGCAGACCGCAGACCGTGTGCTCCGACGCCCTTCCGATCCCTCTCCCGGCCGCACTGCCGTGAGCGAGCCGCACACCTCCGCACCCGTCGCGCTGACGTCGCTCGCGCACGGCGCGGGCTGCGGATGCAAGCTGCCCGCGGCGGCGCTGCTGCCGATCGTCCGGGGGCTGCCCGCCGTCGACGAGCCGCGGCTGCTCGTCGGCTCGAACACCGCCGACGA
>JACCQW010000019.1 GCA_013813955.1 Solirubrobacterales bacterium | reverse complement strand
CTACATGACGGGCGCTGCCGGCGCGAGCGCCATGAGCGGCGGCACGCGGGCCTCGGCGGCCGGCGCGCTGGCCGCCCCGGGCTTCGCCTTCACCGAGGGGCGCATCGTCGCCCAGCGCGGGGCCCGGCACGTGCGCGAGTTCGACCTTGCGGGGCGCAGCCGGCCGGCTGTCTCGGTCGGCTCCAGCGAGCACTTCGCGCTGCCGCGCCTGCACAACGGCCTGCGCGACGTGGGTGTCTGGTTGGGATGGTTCGGGCCGCTATCGCGTCCCCTGCAGGCCCTGTCCGCCGCCGGCGCGCTCGGAGCCAGGGTCCCCGGCTACGAGCGGGCGCTCGACGCTCTGGCCGCGCGCTTCGCCAAGGGCTCCTCCGGCGGGCCCGACACGGCCGCCCGGGCGCGGACGCGCTCCTCGATCATCGCCGTGGCCTCCGACCGCGCCGGCGCGCCGCTGGCCGCGGTCCGCCTGGAGGGCGTCAACCCATACGACTTCACGGCCGAGATGCTCGCCTGGGGCGCGATGCGCGCGCTGGACGGCGGGCTGCAGGGCACGGGCGCTCTCGGGCCCGTCGACGGCTTCGGGCTCGACGAGCTCGAGGCGGCCATGGCCGGGGCCGGCATGACCCGCGTGTAGCGCTGGGCTGCACCTCGGGCGGGCTGCACGTTTGTCGCGCGGCGGGTGCGCCTTCGCGCACGCCAACCGCGCGCGATCTGCGCTGGGTCGCCGGGCGCTCTGCGGCCAGGATGCACGAACTGACCGGGCACGGCCCCGGGGCCACGGACGGCAGAGGCTTCGCCGCATCCATGCTCCGCGGACGCACGCCAAGCGGCGTTTCGGGTCATGTGCTGCCCGCCTGGACCGGCGGCAGTCGGGCGGCGCGGCTCGTGGGGGGCCGCGCCGCTCTCGTTCTCCACGAGGGTCAGGCGCCGCCGTCGCCGGCGATCCGCAGGAAGGTCTCCCAGCGGCGCTTGTCGCGCGCGGCCCTGCGGTGCTCCTCGGTTCCCTCGTCGCAGCTCGACAGGGCCTCCTCGGCCTTGCGCTGCTTGTCCTGCAGGTCGCCGCGATCGAGCTCGCCGGGGTCCTGCGCCTCCTCGACGAGCACGAGCACGCCGTCGGGCGAGACCTGGACGTAGCCCTCCCCCTGCGCGTAGCGCACGACGTCGGAGTCGCTTCTGTACAGGCGCAGCTCGGTCGGCTCGAGCATGCCCAGCAGCGGCTGGTGATGGGCGAGGATGCCGATCGAGCCGACGGTGGTGCGGGTGGACACCATCTCCACCTCGTCGTTGAAGACCTCGCCCTCGGGGGTCAGAACCTCGACCTGGAAGCGGTCCTTGGCCACTACCCGTCGCCCTTCTTCTCGTCCTTGTCGTCGGTCTCGTCCTTGTCGTCGGTCTCGTCCTTGTCATCGGTCTCGGCCTTCGCCTCGGACTCGGACTCCTCCGGCTTGTCCTCGGCCTCGGCCTCGGCCTTCTCTTCGGCCTTGTCCTCGGTCTTGTCGTCGTCCTCGTCCTCGTCCTCGGAGTCCTTGCTCCCGCCGGCGGCCTCGACCACCTGGTCGATCGAGCCCTTCAGGAAGAACGCCGACTCCGGCAGGTCGTCGTGCTTGCCCTCGATGATCTCCTTGAAGCCGCGGATCGTCTCGGCGATCGGCACGTACTCGCCGGGCGTTCCGGTGAACGCCTCGGCCACGTCGAAGGGCTGGGAGAGGAAGCGCTCCACGCGGCGCGCGCGGCCCACGATGAGCTTGTCCTCGTCGGAGAGCTCGTCGATGCCGAGGATCGCGATGATGTCCTGCAGCTCCTTGTAGCGCTGCAGGATCTCCTTGACCTCGTTGGCGACCGTGAAGTGCTCCTCCCCGACGACGTCGGCCTTGAGGATGGTCGACGTGGAGTCCAGCGGGTCCACGGCCGGGTAGATGCCCTTCTCGGAGATCGCGCGCGACAGCACCGTCGTGGCGTTGAGGTGGGCGAACACCGACGCGGGCGCGGGGTCGGTCAGGTCATCGGCGGGCACGTAGATGGCCTGCACCGAGGTGACCGAGCCGTCGCGCGTGGACGTGATGCGCTCCTGCAGCTGGCCCATCTCGGTCTCCAGCGTCGGCTGGTAGCCCACCTGCGAGGGCATGCGCCCGAGCAGGGCGGAGACCTCCGAGCCGGCCTGCACGAAGCGGAAGATGTTGTCGATGAACAGCAGCACGTCCTGGCCGCCCTGCTCACGGAAGTACTCCGCCATGGTCAGGCCCGACAGCGCGACGCGCATGCGCGCGCCGGGCGGCTCGTTCATCTGGCCGAAGACGAGGATCGTCTTGTCCAGGACGCCGGACTCCTTCATCTCCAGCCACAGGTCGTTGCCCTCGCGGGAGCGCTCGCCGACTCCGCAGAAGGCCGACAGGCCGCCGTGCTCCTTGGCCAGGTTGTTGATGAGCTCCTGGATGAGCACGGTCTTGCCCACGCCGGCGCCGCCGAACAGGCCGACCTTGCCGCCCTTGGCGTAGGGCGCGAGCAGATCGACGACCTTGATGCCGGTCTCGAACATCTCCGTGGTCGGCGTGAGGTCCTCGACGTTCGGGGCGGACCGGTGGATCGGCCAGCGCTCATCGAAGTCCACCTCGCCGCCGAGGTCGATCGCCTCGCCGAGCAGGTTGAAGATGCGCCCCAGCGTGCCCTTGCCCACCGGCACGGTGATCGGGCCGCCGGTGTCGATTACCTCGACGCCGCGGGCCAGGCCGTCTGTCGAGTCCATGGCCACGCAGCGCACGCGGTCGTCACCCAGGTGCTGCTGCACCTCGAGGACGAGGACGGCGTCGTCGCCGCGGTCGACGGTCAGCGCGTTGTTGATCGCCGGCAGCTCGTCGTTGGGGAACGTCACCTCGATGACCACGCCCTGGATCTCCTCGATCCGGCCGGTGCTCGTGCTTGTTTCGGTGGCAGACATATCTCTCCTAGGTCAGGCTTTCAGCACCGGCGACGACTTCCATGATCTCCTGGGTGATCTCGGCCTGGCGGGCCCGGTTCATCTCCAGGGTGAGGTCCTCGATGAGCTCGCCCGCGTTCTCGGAGGCGCTGCGCATCGCGGTCATGCGCGCGCCGTGCTCGGAGGCGGTGGACTCCAGCAGCGCGCGGTAGACGGATATCTCGACGTAGTCGGGGATCAGCCGCTTGAGGATCTCCTCGGGATCGGGCTCGTACTCGACCAGCGAGTGGTGCGCGGAGTCCGCCTCGCCGCCATCGTCATCGTCATCGCCGGCCTCGAGGATCGTGGCCTGCTGGAGGGGCAGCAGCGTCTCGCGGCGCACCTCCTGGGTCAGCGGCGAGATGTAGCCGTTGTAGAAGATCTCCACGCGGTCGATCTTGTCGTCGACGTAGGCGGCCACGAGGTCCTCGGCGATCTCGCGCGCATCCGCATAGGACGGGCGGTCGGTGAACCCCACGTACTGGCCCTGCGGCTCCTTGCCGCGGAAGGTCAGCGTCGAGACGCCGCGGCGGCCCGCCGCGCTGTAGGCGACCGAGCGGCCCTCGGCCTCGTGCTCGGCGGCCGCGCGGAGCCCGGCGCGGACTATCTGCGAGTTGAACGCGCCGGCCAGACCGCGGTCGCCGGTGATGAGCAGCAGCGCGATCGTGTCCTCGGAGTCGTGCTCGGAGAGGATCGGCAGCGCGGCCATCTCCGACCCGGCGGCCTCCGCGGCCTGGCGGGTCATGCGCCGGATCGCGCCCGCGTAGGGCCGCAGCGCCTCGATGCGCTGCTCGGCCCGGCGCAGGCGCGCGGCCGCGACCATCTCCATGGCGCGGGTGATCTTCTGAATGTTCTTGACCGACCCGATCCGGGTCTTGACGTCGCGCTGGGAGGCGCTCATCGCGAGCGCCTGGCTTCCGGTTCCACGCCGGCCATGGTCGAGCGATGACGCGATGTCACGCGGGGGCCGCCTCCTTCTCGGGCTCGGAGGCGCCCTCCTCGGCCGCCTCCTCGTCGCTGTCCTGCGAGCCGGCGTCCTCGCCGTCCTGGCGGTCGGTGACGCGCTCGGAGTCGGCGGCGTCGACCGGCGCGCCGTCCTCGTCGAGGTCGTAGCCAAAGTCGTCGACGTACTCCTTGAGGGCCTTGTCGACGGCCTCGACGGTGCCGTCCTCCCAGTCGCCGCCGGCGATCTTCTCCAGCAGGTCGGCGTTCTCGGAGTGCATCCGCTGCACGAGCCCTTCGTGGAACTCGGGGACGCGGTCGACGTTGACGCGGTCGAGGAACCCGTTGGTGGCCGCGTAGACGACGACGACCTGCTCCTCCACGGTCATCGGGGCGCGCTCGTTCTGGTTGAGCGTCTTGACCAGGCGCTCGCCGCGGGCCAGCGTGGCCTGCGTGTCGGAATCCAGGTCGGAGCCGAACTGGGCGAAGGCCTCCAGGTCGCGGTACTGCGACAGCTCGAGCTTCAGGCGGCCTGCGACCTTCTTCATCGGCTTGATCTGCGCGTTGCCGCCCACGCGCGAGACCGAGATGCCCACGTTGATGGCCGGGCGCACGCCGGAGAAGAACAGCTTGGGCTCGAGGAAGATCTGCCCGTCGGTGATCGAGATGACGTTCGTCGGGATGTAGGCCGACACGTCGCCGGCCTGCGTCTCGATGATCGGCAGCGCGGTCA
>JACCQW010000001.1 GCA_013813955.1 Solirubrobacterales bacterium | reverse complement strand
GCGCAGCCGGACACCCGCGGCCTCGGTGCGCAGGACCCCGCCGCGCCACGCGTACACGGGCTCGGTCGCCACGCCCAGCAGTGACGTCAGGGTGCCGCGGGAGAACGCCTGACCCCTGCCCGTGCCGGTGATGAAGTAGCCGACGTCGACGCGCGCCGCACCGGGCCCCGCGTCGCGCAGCGCCAGCGCGCCGGCCAGGTTGCCCGGGACCCAGTCGTAGCCGAACGCGGTGACCAGGCCGCAGCCCGCCGCCTCGGCCGCCGGGCCGTGGCGCTCGAAGACGTCGCGGATGAACGGCGGCTCGCCCGTGGAGTCCAGGTAGTGCGCGCCCGCCGCGATCGCCGCCTGCACGGCGGGAGCGCCCCAGCGGCCGAAGGGGCCGACGGTCGAGACCAGCACGTCGCCGCGCTGCACCAATGCGTGGACGGAGTCCGGCCGGGCGACGTCGGCCACTGCCGTCCCCAGGCCGCCGAGCTCCCGCCCCAGCGCCTCCACGCGCTCGCGCGTGCGGCCCGCGAGCACGGGGGCCGCGCCGCGGGCGACCAGGGCACGGGCGGTCAGCTCACCGGTGTAGCCGGTGGCCCCGAAGAGGACGATGCGGCCGGCCACGGGACGGAACGCTACCCTGAACACGATGGACGAGCGGGTTCTGGCCGAGCGGCTGATCACCTACGACACGTCCACCGCCGATGGTCTGCGCACCGCCGCGGGCTTCGTGAAGGGCTGGCTCGAGGCCCGCGACATCCCGGTGACGGGGCGCGACTTCGACGGCCTGCCGGTGGTCCTCGCCGACGTCGGCCCGGCCGACGGCCGCTGCGTGATCCTGCACGGCCATCTCGACGTCGTCCCCGCCCACGAGGGGCAGTTCGCCCCCCGCGTCGAGGGTGACCGGCTCATCGGCCGTGGCGCCTATGACATGAAGGGCGCGCTCGCGGCGATGATGTGCGCCGTCAAGGACGTCGCCGACGACGCGCAGGTGCGGGTGCGCTTCGTCTGCGTCCCCGACGAGGAGTCCGAGGACGTCGAGAACCGGTCGACCGACGCGCTCGTGCAGGAGGGTCTGCGGGCCGACTTCGCGCTGACCGGCGAGCCCACCGATCTGCACATCGGCGTCCAGGCGAAGGGGGTCCTCGCCGTCCGCGTCGAAGTCCACGGCACCGCCGCCCACGGCTCGACGCCGTGGCTGGGCGACAACGCGATCCTCAAGGCCAACGACGTGTTCCGTCGCATCGAAACCCTACCGTTCAGCCGCCAGTCCTCGGACCTCTTCGACCGCCCCTCGATCAACATCGCGCGGGTCATCGGCGGCGACGCGTTCAACAAGGTGCCCGACCGCTGCACGATCGACGTGGACATCCGCTACCTGCCCAATCAGGACCCCGGCGAGATCCTCGCCCAGATCCGCGCGATCGGCGACGTGCGCATCGTGAAGACCTTCCAGCGCGCGCCCGCCACCGTGGCGCGCAACAACCCCTACGTCCTCGCGCTGCGCGATGCGGTCGGGCGCTCGCTGCGCGGTGAGGCGCTGTCGGTCGGGCGCGACGGTGCGTCGGACGTCATCTCCTTCCTGGAGGCGGGGGTGCCCGCGGTCGAGTTCGGCCCGGTGGGGGGCGGCCACCACGGGCCGGAGGAGTGGGTGTCGATCTCCTCGCTGGAGCGCTACCGCAGGGCGCTGTGCGATTTCGTCATCGGCCTGCCCGCCCAGCTGGCCGGCGAGGATCTCGACGCGCCGGCGCTGCGGGCGGTGCAGGGCGGCCTGGCGTGAGCTGGTACACGCCCGATACGCCTCCGCCCGTGGCGTGGAGCATGTGGAAGCGCTTCATCCTCGGCGGCTTCCTCGTGGTCCTGCTCGTCGCGGCTCCGACGGCGACCGCGATCCTCATGGAGGTCGACGACGCGATCGACGCCTTCCGCGAGCCGTCGGTCGCGATCCCCGACGTCAAGAACGTCCTCGACGACGTCGATCCGGGCGGGGCACAGACGATCCTCGTCCTGGGCTCCGACCGCCGCTACATGGACATCAAGGCCAAGAACCCGGTGCGCTCGGACACGATCATCGTCGTGCGCCTGGATCCCGCCAAAAAGGCCACGGCGATCATGTCGATCCCGCGCGATCTGAAGGTCGACATCCCCGGCTTCGCCCCGGACAAGATCAACGCGGCCTACGCCAACGGCGGCCCGAAGCTCACGGTGCGCACCGTGCGCGAGCTGCTGAAGGTCCCCATCCACCACGTCGTCAACGTCAACTTCGGCGGCTTCCAGCGCGCCGTCAACCGCCTGGGCTGCGTTTACGCCGACATCGACCGCCGCTACTTCAACGACAACAGCCCGCCGCGCGACAGCCCGTTCAACTACGCGGTCGTCGACCTCAAGCCCGGCTACCAGAAGGTGTGCGGCAAGGACGCGCTGTCCTACGTGCGCTTCCGCCACCTCGACGACGACTTCGTCCGCGCCGCGCGCCAGCAGGAGTTCCTGCGCCAGGCCAAGGAGCAGATCGGGCTGGGCACGCTGTTCGGCGACCGCGAGGAGCTGCTGCGCATCTTCGGGCGCTACACGCAGACCGACATCGCGGAGGACAACGACGCCGCGATCCTGCGCCTGCTCAAGCTCGCCTACGAGTCCTCCAAGAACCCGATCCGCGAGGTGCGCTTCCGCGGCTCCCAAGCGCCGGACGACGACTTCGTGGAGATAACGCGGGAGAACCTCGACCGGACGGTCGACGAGTTCCTTGCGCTCGAGGCGTCCGACGGCCCCCGCAACACCAAGGGCGCGAGCGCCAAGCGCCCCGGACCCAAGCGCATCCAGGGCCGCGGAGGTCTCGCGCCGGGGCTCATGAACGCCGAGCGCGAGGGCGAGGACCACGTGCTGGACATGGCCACGCGGCTGCCCGGGCTGCCGGTCTACTTCCCCAAGGCGCGGCTGCGGCGAGGCGCCTACGTCGAGCGGGGAGCGGTGCCCGGCGAGAAGGTGCCGCGCTCCTACGACCTCTATGACCGCAACAAGAACAAGTACCGCGCCTACCGGATCGTGCTCTCCCACGGTGAGAACGGCCAGTTCTACGGCGTGCAGGGCACGACGTGGAAGGCGCCGCCGATCCTCGACGACCCCACCGACGAGGTCCGCATGCGCGGTCGCACCTACCAGCGCTACTTCGACGGCAACAAGATCCGCCTGATCGCCTGGAAGACCGACAACGGCTCCTACTGGGTCTCCAACACGCTCTCCCAGAAGCTGACGAACAAGCAGATGATGGGCATTGCCCGATCGCTGCAGCGCGTCGGCGAGTAGCCTCCGCGCCGCATGGGCCAGGGTCGCGAACCGATCGGCGTGATCGGCACCGGATACGTGGGCCTCGTCACGGCGGCGGGCTTCGCCGAGCTGGGCAGCGACGTCTTCTGCGTCGACATCGACGCGGAGAAGATCGCGGGCCTGCGGGCCGGCGAGATCCCGATCTACGAACCGGGCCTCGCCGAGCTGGTCACGGCCAACCGGGAGCGGCTGCGCTTCTCGACCGACATCGCCGACGCGCTGGAGCACGCGCGGCTGCTGTTTGTCGCCGTCGGGACGCCCCCGACGTACTCCGGCGACGCGGACCTGAGTGCGGTGCTCGCGGTGGTCAACGCGATGCCGGCCTCCGACGATCACGCGCTGGTCATGAAGTCCACCGTTCCGGCGGGCACCGGAAGGGCCATCAAGCGGATCTTCGCCGAGCAGGGCAAGGCGGGCTTTCGCTACGTCTCCTGCCCGGAGTTCCTCAAGGAGGGCTCGGCGGTCAAGGACTTCCTCAACCCCGACCGCGTCGTGGTCGGTGACGACGGCGACTGGGCCGGCGACGCGGTGGTCGAGCTCTACGCGCCGCTGGAAGCCCCCCTCGTGCGCACCGACACAGCCTCGCAGGAGATGGTCAAGCTCGCCTCCAACGCCTTTCTGGCCACGAAGATCTCCTTCATCAACGAGATCGCCAACGTCTGCGAGGAGACCGGCGCCGACGTCATCGAGGTGGCCAAGGGCATGGGGCTGGACGACCGCATCGGGAGCAAGTTCCTTCAGGCGGGGATCGGCTTCGGCGGGTCATGTTTCCCCAAGGACGTAAACGCCCTCAAGCAGCTCGCCGGCAACTCGGGATATCACTTCCAGCTGCTCAACGCGGTCATCGAGGTCAACGAGCTGCAGAAGCGCCGCGTGGTGGGCAAGCTGCAGAAGCACCTCGGCTCGCTCGTCGGCACCACGATCTGCCTGCTCGGCCTGGCCTTCAAGCCCAACACCGACGACATGCGCGACGCGTCCTCGCTCGTGCTCTCCGCACGCCTGCAGGCCGACGGGGCCAGCGTCCGCCTCTATGACCCGGTGGCCGAGGAGGAGGCCCGCGAGCTCATCCGCGGCGCGCACTTCTCCGACGATGCGCTCGACGCCGTCCAGGGCGCCGACGCCGTCGTACTCGTCACGGAGTGGGACGAGTTCCTCTCGCTGGACTGGGCGCAGGTTGCCGAGCGGATGGCCGGCACGGTCGTCATCGACGGGCGCAACGCCCTCGACGCCGTCGCCGTGACCGCAGCCGGGCTGACCTATGAAGGCATCGGGCGCGGGTCGCTGGCATCCTTGACGCGATGACGCCGATCGCCGGAGCCTTATGCAGGCCGTGATCCTGGTCGGGGGGGAGGGCACCCGCCTGCGCCCGCTGACCTCCACGGTCCCCAAGCCCGTGGTCCCGCTCGTGGACCGGCCGTTCATCGTCCACCTGCTCGACTGGCTGCGCGGCCACGGCATCGACGACGTCGTCATGTCCTGCGGCTTTCTCGCCACCAGCGTGCGCAACGTCCTGGGCGACGGATCACACATGGGACTCAACCTGCGCTTCGTCGAAGAGCCCGAGCCGCGCGGCACGGCCGGCGCGCTGAAGTTCGCCGAGCCGTTTCTCGACGAGCGCTTCCTGATGCTCAACGGCGACGTGCTCACCGACCTCGACCTCAGCGCGCAGATCGCCCAGCACGAGCGCACCGGAGCGCGCGCGACGCTGGCGCTGGTCCCGGTCTCCGACCCCAGCGGCTACGGGCTCGTGCGCCTGCACGAAGACCACACGGTCTCAGAGTTCGTCGAGAAGCCGCCGGCCGACGAGATCGACACGAACCTCATCTCGGCCGGCGCCTATGTGCTCGAGCGGTCTGTGCTCGAGCTGATAGAGCCCGATCGCAACGTCTCCATCGAGCGCGAGGTGTGGCCGGCGCTCATCGGTGCCGGCCTGTACGGGTTCGCGTCCGAGGCCTACTGGCTGGACATCGGGACGCCCGAGCGCTATCTGCAGGGCACCTTCGACATCCTCGAGGGCAACGTCCGCACCGAGGTGCGCGAGCGCCTGGGCGACGGGTACCTCTGCGTCGACGCCGCCGCGCGGATCGACGGCCGGGTCATCCCGCCCGCGGTGGTCGAGCGCGGCGCGCACGTCGCCACCGGGGCCCACGTGGGCAGTCTCGTGGTGCTGGCCGACGGCGTGTCGGTGGGGGAGGGCACGATCGTGGAGCGCAGCGTGGTCCTGCAGGGCGCGGAGATCGGCGCGAACTGCCTGCTGCGCGACTGCATCGTCGGCGCGGGCGTCCGGATCGGCGATCGCACCCACGTCACGGGTGGCGCCGTGCTCGGCGAGGGCGTAACGATCGGCGCCGACAACGTGGTCGCGCGCGGCGCGCGCGTGTTCCCCGGCGTCGATCTGCCCGATGGCGCGCTCCGGTTCTGAGGAGCGGGCCGTGACGCTGGACCGCGCGGCGATCGCCGCGATCGACACGTCGGACCTGGCCGCCGACGTGGTCGCGCTCCCCGAGCACCTGCGCGACGCGCTGTGGAAGGTCGAGTCCGCCCAGCTTGAGCCGTGGGACTCGCCGGGCGGCCTGATCGTCGCCGGCATGGGCGGCTCGGCGATCGGCGGGAGCCTGGCCCGCGCGGCGCTGGGCGACCATGCCTCACGGCCGATCCTGTCCGCCCGCGGCTACGGCCTGCCGCCGTGGACCACGCCCGACACCACCGTGCTGTGCGCCTCCTACTCGGGCGAGACCGAGGAGACCCTCGCGTGCTACGAGGCGGCGGGCGCGCTCGGCGCCCGGCGCGTCGTGGCCACCGCCGGTGGCACGCTGGCCCGGCAGGCGCGCGCCGACGGCGTCCCGGTGATCCC
>JACCQW010000453.1 GCA_013813955.1 Solirubrobacterales bacterium | reverse complement strand
AGGTAGACGTCGTCGAACATGAACGTGCGCAGGGCGTCCATGGCCGCGCCCGCGCGCTCGCCCTGGACGATGTCGCCGGCCTGCTCGGAGGTCTCGACGAGATCGTGCACCAGGGCGTCGATGCGCGCCGAGCCGGTGTCCCCGAGGGCCTCGATCGCGTCGGCGGGCAGCGCCTCGGCCACCAGCACCCCGGCACGCAGCGCGTCGTCGATGTCGTGGTTGATGTAGGCCACCCGGTCGACGATCCGCACGATCCGGCCCTCGAGCGTCGCCGGCTGCGGCGCACGGCCGGAGTGGCAGAGGATCCCGTCGCGCACCGTGTCGCAGAGGTTCAGTCCCGCCCCCTCGCGCTCGAGCACCTCCACCACCCGCAGCGAGTGCTCGTAGTGGCGAAAGCCGCCGCCGTAGCGCCCGGCCGAGCACGTGTCGAGGACCGCCTCGCCGATGTGCCCGAACGGTGGGTGGCCGAGGTCGTGGCCGAGCCCGATCGCCTCCGTGAGGTCCTCGTTGAGCCCGAGCGCGCGGGCGACGGTGCGCGCGATCTGCGTGACCTCCAGCGTGTGGGTCAGCCGCGTGCGGTAGTGATCGCCCTCGGGGGCGACGAAGACCTGGGTCTTGTGCTTGAGGCGGCGAAACGCCTTGCAGTGCACGATCCGGTCGCGGTCGCGCTGCAGGGGCGTGCGCAGCCCGCAGTCGGGCTCGTCGACCGCACGGCCGGCCGGATAGGAGCGCGCGGCCAGCGGCGAGAGGTGCTCGTCCTCCCACGCGCGCCGGCGCGCGGCGAAGCGCTCGGCGACCGGGCCAGGTGCGGTCTCGACGTCCATGCCGACGATTCTCGCACCGTCCGTCAGGCCTGCCGGGCATCCGGCCCGCGCCCTCGAGATCGCGGGCCTCCTCCGGCCGCCCGGGAAAGCCGGACATGCGCGTGGTGCTCGGCGGTCTCGGCGATCGCGCGGTCAGCCTGGCGCAGGGCGCGCTCGCCGGCGACGGGCGCGTCGGCCAGGGGCGAGCCCAGTGCGGCCGTCAGGAAGCCGTGGGCCTCCTCGCCCAGCGGGAACCCCGAGCCCTCGCACGCGCTGCACACAACCCCGCCGGCGGCGCCCGAGAAGGCGGTGAGGTGGTCGGCCTCACCGCACGAGGCACACCCCGCGAGCTGGGGGGCGAGGCCCGCAGCGAGCAGCAGCTTGAGGCGGAAGGCCAGCTGGTTGGCGTGCGTGGCATGGGATCGATCCCCGTCGACCGCTCCGTCCAGCAGGGCGAGCTCGTTGCACAGCAGGTGGAAGACGCCCGGGTGCGGCTCGGGCGTGTCGAACAGGCGGCTGACCGCGTCGCACGCGCGGGCGGCGGCGTCCAGCGCGGCGGCGTGCTCGCGCAGGCGCGGGTGGCCGGTCACGGTCTCCGCGCTCGTCACGGTGAGCAGGTCGCTGCGGCCCTCGTGCAGGATCAGGTTCAGGCGGAAGAAGGGCTCCAGGCGACCGCCGAAGCGGCTGCGCGCGCGGCGCACGCCCTTGGCGATCGCGCTCGTCCGGCCGCGGCGCGGAGTGTAGAGGTGCAGGATGCGGTCCGCCTCGCCGTAGCGCAGCGAGCGCAGCACCACCGCTTCGGTCTTCACCGGGCCGGGCACTATGCTTTTTGAAGCATGAAGGACATCGTCGTCTACACCACCGTGGCCTGCTCGTTCTGCACCCGGGTCAAGGCCCTGCTGGACACCCGCGAGATCCCCTACCGGGAGATCGACCTCGCCCGCGACCCCGACGGGCGCGTGGCGCTCGCGCAGCACACGGGCATGATGAGCTTTCCGCAGGTCATCATCGACGGCGAGCTGCTGGGCGGCTTTCGGGAGACGCTGGCCGCCGATCAGAGCGGGCGCCTGCGCGAGCTGCTCGCGGCCTAGGCCCGGAGCCCCGCGGGCGCTTCTGGCAGCTCTCGCACGCGTAGGTCCCCCGGCCGGCGGCGACGAACTTCACGATCTGCGTTCCGCAGGTCGGGCAGGGTTTCCCCGCGCGCCGGTGCACGAAAAACTCGTCCTGGAAGGAGCCGCGCACGCCGTCGGCGTGGCGGAAGTCGTCGATCGTCGCGCCCCCGGCGGCGATCCCCGCGCTCAGCGCCGCGACCACCGCGTCGCGCAGCGCGGCGACCTGGGCGCCGCGCAGC
>JACCQW010000443.1 GCA_013813955.1 Solirubrobacterales bacterium | reverse complement strand
GACGCGCTGGGCTGGCAGCCCGCGCCGTCACGCGCGATCGCCAACGGCCAGTGCATGGCGCTGCGCCGCGAGACCCTGCTCGCCGCCGGCGGCTGGGCGCGGGTGCGCGGCCACATGACAGAGGACGTCGCCCTGGCCCGCGCGCTGCGCGCCGACGGGCTGGCGCTGGCTTTCGTCGACGGCTGTGACCTGCTCGGCGTGCGGATGTACGAGTCGGCGCGCGCGACCTGGGACGGCTGGGGGCGCTCGCTCATCGGCCCCGACGTCAACTCGCCGCTGCGCCTGGCCGAGGACCTCGCGCTGCTGTGGCTGACGATGGCGCTTCCGCTCCCGCGCCTGGTGGCCCGCCGGGGCACGCCCCTGGACGCGCTGCTGGTCGCCGTCCGCCTCGCGCTGCTCGGGGCGCTGGCCCGCGGCTACCGCCCGCGCGGCCTGCCGTTCTGGCTGTCCCCGCTCGCCGACGTCCCCACGATGGTGCGCCTCACGTGGGCGGCGCTGCGCCCGGCACGCGCGTGGCGCGGCCGGACCTATCGATGAGAAAGAGGGCGCCGATGAGCGTCATCAGCGCGCCGGTCGCCGCGACGTGCTCGACTGGCCCGAAGACGAGCTGCAGGGGCGGGAAGGCGAAGATCCCGGCGCGCGCGCCCCAGGCGAAGCTGCGCGCGGCGCTTACCGCGGCGCACAGCGCCAGCGCCAGCGCGGCGGCGACGGGCGCGAGGGCGAACACCCCGCCGGCGAAGGTCATGACCGACTTGCCGCCGCGCAGGCCGGCGAAGAGCGGGAAGGCGTGGCCGAGCATCGCCGCGGCCACCGCGGCGTACGCGACCCAGATCCCCCCGGCCGCGTGGCCGAGCGCGCCGGCGAGCAGGCCCTTGGCGGCGTCGCCGATGAACGCGGGCCACGCGCGCCGCCCGCCGAGCTGCTTCAGCGCGTTCCAGGCGCCGGGGTTGCCGTCGCCCGTCGCGTACAGGTCGACCCCGTGCCGGCGCGCCACGAGCACGGCGACGGGGACCGAGCCGAGCAGGTAGCCGACAATGCAGGCCACGATGTCGTCCATGTCCCGCCTCGCCTCCTTCCACCTCATCCGCTACCCGCGCGCGACCGCGCCGGAGGGATTGTCGCGGATGGGACTGGACCGCCCCGACCTGCGCCGCACACCGGGGCTGGCGTTCTGGAAGCTGCTGGGCACCGGGCGCGGCGCGACGATGACGATCGGCGCCGACCTGCGCCGCTGGGCGCTGTTCGCGGTGTGGGAGGACGAGGCCGCGCTGGACGCGTTCCTGGAGGGATCGCCCGTGGTCGAGCGCTGGCGGCGCCTGGCGGGGGAGACGTGGCACGTGCGGCTGGCGTGCGTGCGCGCACAGGGCGCGTGGGGCGGGTGCAACCCGCTGGCGGGAGCGGGAGCGGGGCCGGCGCAGACCGCGGACGCGTCCGGCGACGCCCCCGCGGCCATCCTCACCCGTGCGACGATCCGGCCTGCCCGGCTCGTGGCCTTCTACCGCGCGATCGAGCCGCCGGCCGTGCGGCTGTGCCGGTCGCCGGGGCTGCTCGCCTCGGTCGGCATCGGGGAGTGGCCGGTGGCGCGGCAGGCGACCTTCTCGCTCTGGCGCACGCTCGCCGACGCGCAGGCCTACGCCTACGGCTCGGCCGAGCACCGCGAGGTCGTCCGCCGCACCCGCGACGAGCGCTGGTACAGCGAGGAGCTCTTCGCGCGCTTCCATCCGTACGACTCGCGCGGTACCTGGAACGGCGCCGATCCGCTCGGCGGCAATTAGCGCAGCAGCGCGTCGAGCGGCGCCCAGAACGTGCGGCGGGCGGCGGGGTCCGCGCGCAGCGGCGCGACATGGTCGTCGACGGCGTCCGCGCGGACGAGCCGGAACGTGGTCCGCGCGCGGGTGGCGGTCCGGGCGATCTCGCGGGCGACGCGGGTGCCCACGGTCTCGTCGTCGTCGCCGGCGAGGACGACCACGCGCGTGGCGGCGGGGATGCGCCCGGCATCGACCGCGGGTATGCGCGGGGGGAGCCCGGGCAGCGACCGGCCGGGGTAGACGCTGAACACGCTCGCGGGCTGCGGCAGCCCGGCGGCGCTGGCCGAGGCCGCGT
>JACCQW010000426.1 GCA_013813955.1 Solirubrobacterales bacterium | reverse complement strand
CAGCTCGAGCAGTGGTTCTTCCGCATCACCGACTACGCCGACCGCCTGCTGGAGGGCCTCGACACGATCCACTGGCCCGAGCACGTCAAGACGATGCAGCGCCACTGGATCGGCCGCTCGGAGGGCGCGGAGGTGACCTTCCGCTGCGAGTCGCTGGGCATCGACTACCCCGTCTTCACCACGCGGCCGGACACGCTCTTCGGCGCGACGTTCTTCGTCATGGCGCCCGAGCACCCCGACATCGAGCGCCTGGCCGCGGGCACCGGTCAGGAGGAGGCGGTGCGCAACTACGTCAACCGCGTGCTGACCAGCGACGAGGAGGACCGCGGCGACGCCGACAGGCCGAAGACCGGGGTGCCGCTGGGCCGCACCGTGGCCAACCCGGTCAACGGCGAGCAGCTGCCGATGTACGTCGCCGACTACGTGCTCATGGAGTACGGCACCGGCGCGATCATGGCGGTGCCCGCCCACGACGAGCGGGACTTCGCCTTCGCCCGGGCCTACGACCTGCCGGTGCGCGAGGTGATCGGATCCGATCCCGTCGATCCGGCGGAGCTGCCCTACACCGGCGACGGGCCGCTGGTGAACTCCGCGCCGCAGTTCGACGGGATGGGAAACCGCGAGGCGCTGGAGGCGATCGTGGCGTGGCTGGATCGCGAGGGCCGCGGCCACCACTCGATCAACTACCGCCTGCGCGACTGGCTGATCTCGCGCCAGCGCTACTGGGGCTGCCCGATCCCGATCATCCACTGCGAGGCGTGCGGGCTCGTGCCGGTGCCCGAGGCCGACCTGCCCGTCGTGCTGCCCGACGTCGAGGACTACAAGCCCAAGGGCCGCTCGCCGCTGGCCGCGGCCGAGGACTGGGTCCGCGTCGCCTGCCCGTCGTGCGGGCGCCAGGCGCGGCGCGAGACCGACACGATGGACACGTTCGTGGACTCCTCGTGGTACTTCCTGCGCTACTGCGACGCGCTGGACGACGACGCCGCCTGGGACCCCGATGCGCTGCGGCGCTGGATGCCGGTCGACCAGTACATCGGCGGCGTCGAGCACGCGATCCTGCACCTGCTCTACGCGCGCTTCTTCTGCAAGGCGCTGTCGGACCTCGGTCACCTGCCCGACGTGCAGGAGCCCTTCGCGCGGCTTTTCACCCAGGGGATGATCACCAAGGACGGGGCCAAGATGAGCAAGTCGCGCGGCAACGTCGTCGACCCCGGGCCGTTGGTGGCGCGCTTCGGGGCCGACACCGCCCGCGCCTACATCCTGTTCATCGGGCCGCCCGATCAGGACGCCGAGTGGTCGGACACCGGGGTGGAGGGGATGCACCGCTTCCTCGGCCGGCTTTGGCGCACGTGTGCGGAGGCCGCCGACGAGCTGCCCGACCATCCCGTGCCCGACGAGCTCGGTCGCGACGACGAGCGCCTGCTGCGCAAGGCGCACTGGGCGATCGACAAGGTCACCACCGACATGAGCGAGCGCTTCGCGTTCAACACGGCGATCGCGGCGGTGATGGAGCTGCTCAACGAGTGCACGCCGGCCAAGCGGGGGGATGCCGTGCCGGGGGCCGTGCGCTTCGCGCTGGGCAGTGCGGCGTCGCTGCTGTTCCCGTTCGCCCCCCACACCGCGACGGACGCCTACCACCGGCTGACCGGCCGGCGCGTGTGGGAGCAGCCGTGGCCCGACGCCGACCCGGCCTTCCTCGAGCGCGACACCTTCGAGCTGGTCTGCCAGGTCAACGGCAAGGTCCGCGACCGGGTGCAGGCGCCATCGAACGCCTCCCGGGAGGACCTGCTGGAGCTCGCGCGCGCGGCGCCGAACATGCGCGCGCACCTCGACGGCCGCGAGGTCGCCAAGGAGATCGTGGTGCCGGGCAAGCTGGTCAACGTCGTCGTGCGCTGAGGCCGCGGGGCGTGGGGGTGCCTGACGTTGACCGGCTCTGAGCGTGTCAACGTCACCCACCCCCCGTACGTCGCGGTCGTCGGCGGGGGGGAGGCCTCCGCCGACGTGCTCTGGGACGCCGAGGCGGTCGGTGCTGGGCTCGCTGCGGTCGACCCCGCCGACGCCGTCGCGCGGGCCCTGCGCTGAATCGTCACGTTCTGAGCGCCGCACGGCGCAGGCGGCGACCTAGCCTCGAGGCGTGTCCGACCTCGATCGCCCGCGGCTGGCGCTCTACGTCGCGCTCGGCCTCGTCGTCTGCCTCCTCGGCGCGCGCTTCCTGCGCGCGCAGGGCGCGTTGCCGGGGACCGGGGCGGCGATCCCGGTCGCAACGACGC
>JACCQW010000399.1 GCA_013813955.1 Solirubrobacterales bacterium | reverse complement strand
GCTTCAAGGGGCGCCCGACGACCACCGGCGCCTACCGGGGCGAGACCGTGCTGCGCACGCCGATCGACGCGCCGGCGCGCTCGCTGCTGGGCCGTCTGTGCGTGGTCAACGCCGGGCGGGTGGGCGTCGACCTGCTGGGCACGATCGAGCCGCGCACCCAGACGGTCTCGCAGACGACCGTCGACGGAGCCGAGACGCCGGTCGATCCCCAGCTGACGCTGTACGAGCGCGAGGGCCGGCGGCTGATCTCGCGCCTGCCCGACGTCCTGGAGCGCATGGCAACGTTCAAGGGCGCGTTCGTCGCGCCGTGGGTGCTGTGGATCCTCGCCGCGCTGACGTTCGCCGGCGTGCCCGCCGCGATCGTCGTGACGATCCGCGTCGCGCTGCGCGAGGACGCGGCCCTGTCAGCCGGTGCGGCGCAGCCCGAGGATCGAGATCAGAAAGCTCGAGAAGAAGACCTGAATGCCGACGATCATGAGCGTCGCGGCCAGCACCGCTAGGCGCTCCTCGGAGAGTTGACCGAACCCGCGGTCGATCCAGATCCCGGTGATCACGGCGGCGGCGACGAGGCCGGCCAGCACGATCGCACCGCCGAGCATGAGGCCGTGCTCCAGGCGCAGGCGCGCGCGCATCCTGTCGAACCACGGGTCCTTCTCGCCCATGAAGTACGTGCCGTAGGCGTGGGCGCACAGCCCGAGCGCGAGCACCTGCGTCCCGACGATCATGAACAGCGCCCCGGCGACCATCGTGTGCAGGTCCCACTCGCGGCCGAACAGCTCGATCTGCGCCAGCGCGACCATCATGACCAGCGTGCCGAACAGCGCCAGCGCGGCGCCCGGCAGCACGAACAGGTGCGTCGGCGAGTGCACGAGCAAAAAGCGCAGGTGACGCCACCCGTCGCGGAAGCTCGACAGCTTGGACTCCCCGCCGCGCGGGTGGTACTCGATCGCGAACTCGCGGATGTCGAGCTTCTCCTTCGATGCCCGGATGACCATCTCCGAGGCGAACTCCATCCCGGTCGTGCGCAGGTCGAGCGTCGGCAGGATGCTGCGGCGGAAGCCGCGCATGCCGCAGTGCGCGTCGCGGATGCCGGTGCGGAAGAAGAGGTTCAGCGTGCCGCTGAGCAGCGGATTGCCGACGTAGCGGTGCAGCCACGGCATCGCGCCGGGCTGGATGTTGTCCATGCGGTCGCCCATGACCAGCTGGGCGCCGTCGCGCAGCTCGTCGACGAAGCGCGGGATCTGCTCGAACGGATATGTCATGTCGGCGTCGAGCATCACGATGTACTCGCCGCGGGCGGCGGCGAACCCGGCCAGGTAGGCCGAGCCGTAGCCCCGGCGCGGCTCGTGCACGACGCGCGCCCCGGCGGCGGCGGCGAGCTCGGCGCTGCCGTCCTCGGAGTCGTTGTCGGCGACGATGACCTCGCCGGCGAGGCCCGCCTCGCCGAGCGCGGTGACCGAGCGGCGCACGCACTCCTCGATGTTCGCGGCCTCGTTGAGGCAGGGGATCACGACCGAGACGAGCGGGAGGTCTCCGTCGAGGATCGGCGCCTGGACGGTGCCGGAGGTGTGCTCAGCGGTGCTCACGAGAGTAGGACGCTGCCACGGAGCAGAACGCGCGCGGGCGCGCAACGTTGCGGGGATCCGGGCAGGCCCAGCGTAGCGCAGGCTTCTGTCAGCCTTGCCACGCGATGCGCGTCTGCCTGGTCTATGACTGCCTGTTCCCCCACACCGTGGGCGGGGCCGAGCGCTGGCTGCGCGACGTGAGCGAGCGGTTGGCCGGCGAGGGCCACGAGGTGACATACCTGACGCTGCGCCAGTGGGAGCGCGGCAGCGATCCGGGCGTGGCCGGCGTGCGCGTGCGGACCGCCGGGCCGCGGATGGCGCTCTACACGCGGGGCCGGCGGCGGATCGCCCCGCCGCTGGTCTTCGGCGCCGGGGTCCTGTGGCACCTGCTGCGCCACGGGCGCCGCTACGACGTCGTGCATACCGCGTCGTTTCCGTTCTTCTCGCTGCTGGGCGCCGCGCTCGTCGCGCCGCTGCACGGCTACCGGCTCGTCGTCGACTGGTACGAGCTGTGGACGCGTGCCTACTGGCAGGAGTATCTCGGCGGCGTGGGCGGGCGCATCGGCCACGCCGTCCAGCACGCGTGTGTCCGGGTCCCCCAGGCCGCGTTCTGCTTCTCGCGGCTGCACGCCAGGCGCCTGCGCGAGGAGGGGCTGCGCGGTGAGGTCACGGTGCTCGAGGGGATGTTCGCGGGCGCCGCGACGCCCAGCGCGCCGCAGGCCGCCACGCCCGCCCCGCCCGAGGTCGTCTTCGCCGGGCGGCACATACCGGAGAAGCGCGTGCCCGCGCTCGTGCCCGCGCTGGTGGCCGCCCGCGAGCGCGTGCCCGACCTGCGCGCGACGATCTTCGGCGACGGCCCCGACCGCGACGCGGTGCTCGCGCTGGTCGCCGAGCACGGCGCCGGGGGCTGGCTGCGCGTGCCCGGCT
>JACCQW010000397.1 GCA_013813955.1 Solirubrobacterales bacterium | reverse complement strand
CAGCCCGCGCGCGGCTCACGGCATCGCGTTGCCGGGCGGAAGGGCGATCGTCACCGCGCTGACCTTCACCTCCCGTCGCTGATCGCAGGCGACAGCGCCGGCCGCGAGCGGGTACAACCTCGGGGTGTCCCGTCGCCTCGTCAGCGCCCTGCTCTTCTTTCCGCGCGGCGGCTCGGCGCACGTGGCGCGGGCGCTGGGCAACGAGCTGCCCGCCCACGGCTGGGACGTCACGATCGTCTCCGGCTCACGTCACGACCTCGAGGGCCATGGCGACGCACGCCGCTTCTACCGGGGGCTGGACGTCCGCCCGGTCGACTTCGACGGCGCGCTGGCCGCGCCCGACCCGCTCGCACCGCCCGCCGGCGCCGCGCCGATGCACCCCTCCTACGAGGATCGCCCCGGCGCGCCCGACCGCGTCTTCGCCGACCTCGACGAGGTGGCCTACGAGCGGCAGGTCGCCGCGTGGGCGAGCGCGCTGGCCGGCGCCGGCGCCGCTGAGGCCGACGCGTTGCACCTGCACCACCTCACGCCGCTGAACGCCGCGGCCGCGCGCGTCGCGCCGGGCGTGCCGGTGGTCGGCCACCTGCACGGCACCGAGCTGCTGATGCTCGAGGAGATCGAGGCGGGGCCGCCCGCGCACTGGCGTCACGCCGACGCCTGGGCCGCGCGCATGCGCGCGTGGGCGCGAGCGTGCGAGCGGCTGATCGTGCTCTCCCCGGGGCAGGTGGCGCGGGCGACGCGGCTGCTGGGGGTCGATCCCGAGCGCTGCGTGCTCATGCCCAACGGCTTCGAGCCCGGTCGGCTGGGGCGGATCGACGTCGACCGCGCCGAGCACTGGCGCCGGCACCTCGTCGAGCACCCGTGGGGGTGGCGGCCGGGTCGCGGGCCCGGCAGCGTGCGCTACAGCGAGCAGGACATCGCGCCGCTGACCGGCGGCTGTCCCGTCGTGCTGAGCGTCGGGCGCTTCACCGCGGTCAAGCGCACGCCGCTGCTGATCGAGGCGTTCGCGGCCGCGCGCGAGCGCTTCGCCCGGCGGGCCGCGCTCGTGCTGCTCGGCGGCCACCCGGGCGAGTGGGAGGGCGAGCACCCGATCGACGCGGTTCAGCGCCTCGGCGCGCGCGACGTCTTCCTTGCCGGCTGGCACGACCACGACACGCTGCCGGCGTTCCTGTCGGCCGCCGACGTCCTCGCGCTGGCCAGCGTGCGCGAGCAGTTCGGGGCCGTGCTCGTCGAGGCCATGGCCTGCGCGCTGCCGCCGATCGCCGTCGACCGCTTCGGCCCCGCGGAGATCGTCGAGGACCCGCGCACCGGCTGGCTGGTCGAGCCCGACGACGTGGCGTCGCTCGCCGACGCCCTGGTCGCCGCTGTCAACGATCCCGCCGACCGCGCCCGCCGCGGCGCGGCGGCGCTCGAGACAGCGCGGGAGCGCTACTCGTGGCCCGCGCTCGCCGGCCGCTTCGCTGACACGCTCGACGAGATCATCTCTCAGAGAACGCTCAGCCCCGCGCGCTAGAAGTCCGCCGTGCAGCCCTGACGCCCTTGCCCTCGCCGCTCGCGGCGTGGTAGGAGTAGCCCATGGCACGCACGGTGCAGCAACCAGCCGGCACGTCCGCGAACGCCGAGGCCATCGAGGCATGGGACGGCCCGCTGTTCGACGCCTTCGTCCGGTTCCGCGGCACGCTCGTCGCGGGCCTGCAGAGCCACGGCGACCTCGCGCTCGCCGAGCACCCGCCGCCCGTCGGCGGGCGGGTGCTCGACATCGGCTGCGGCTTCGGCGATATGAGCCAGCAGCTGGCCACGCTCATCGGCCCGGAGGGCTCGGTGCTCGGCGTCGACGCGGCCCCGAGGTTCATCGAGGCTGCGCGCGAGGAGGCGCGCGAGGCCGGCGTCGCCAACGTCGAGTTCCGCGTGGAGGACCTCGAGGCGGCGGCGTTCGAGGAGCGCTTCGACGCGGCCTACTCCCGGATGGGCACGATGTTCTTCGCCAACCCTGTCGCCGCGCTGCGCCGGGTGGGCGAGGCGCTGGTGCCCGGCGGGCGCCTGGTCATGGTCGTGTGGCGCTCCAAGGAGGAGAACGAGTGGGTCTCGCACCCGCTGCGGATCACGGAGAGCTTCGTCCTCAAGCCCGAGGAGTACGAGGAGCCGACGTGCGGGCCGGGGCCGTTCTCGATGGCCAACGCGGACACGACGAGCGGGATCCTCCTCAGCGCGGGCTTTGAGGCGATCTCGCTGCGCCGCTGCGACCTCCCGGTCCTGATGGGCGCCGACGTCGAGGACGCGGTCGAGATGGTCATGACCATCGGGCCGTCGGGAGAGATCCTGCGCCTGGCCGGCGAGCGGGCCGCGCACCTGCACGCGCCGATCGCCGAGGCGCTGCGCGAGGCGTTCGCCGAGTACGGCGGGCCCGACGGCGTCCGGGCCCTGGCGTCGACCTGGATCGTGTCGGCCACCGCGCCGGCGGCTTAGCTGGCCCCCTGCGCAGCGAGCTGGCCGCAGGCCGCGGCGATGTCGCGCCCGCGGGTGAGACGGACGGTCGCGCGCACGCCGTGCTCCTCGAGCACGGCCTTGAACGCCGCGATCGCCTCGCGCCCGGACCCCTCGTAGGGCGAGTCGGTCGGGTTGTAGGGGATGAGGTTGACCTTGAAGA
>JACCQW010000391.1 GCA_013813955.1 Solirubrobacterales bacterium | reverse complement strand
CGGATCGAGCTGCTGGTCTTCAGCGATGGTCTGCCGGACGGTTCGCAATGGGCCTGAGGTCCGTCAGATGAGCGATGTCGAGACCGACTCCGCCCTTAAGATGCAGGCGATTACGGATGGTCACGGGGAGCGCGGCAGGCGGGCCGCACTGGAGGCGGCGGTAAGAGCCGGACAAGCTCGAAGCACCGAGATTCGAGCCGTCGTTGGCGGCGCCCTTGAGGGAATGTCGGCAGCCGTGGCCGGTGTGGAGGTTTCGGAGCTCGAGGGGCAGAGCGAGGCCAGGCATGTCGCCGAACAGTTCGGCGCGGTGTTCGAGGACGCGCGAAAGGACCTCGATTCGCTCTTCAGCCGGCAGCAGCAACGCCTGGCGTCGTTCAACGTGGTGCTCTTCGGGCGCACCGGCGCAGGCAAGTCCAGCATCATCACTGCGCTGGTGCGAGGCAACGGTCAGGGCATTTCACCCGGGCAGACCGATTACACCGATCGCGTGCTGGACGAACGATGGGGCGACGATCTGCTCCGAGTCAAGGACACCCCTGGAACGCAAGGACGCCGAGCGGCCGAACTCGCCGACATCGCTCGACGCGAGGTGGAGGTCGCCGACGTCGTGGTTTTGGCTTTTGACGACAGCAACCAATTGCGCGGCGAGTTCAGCGAGATTGCTGCCTACGTGAAGGCACTCGGGAAACCCGCCATCGCGATGCTGAACGTGAAAGAGCGGGCCTGGGGCGACCCTGACCGGTGCGTGGACCGCACCCACATCCGTGGTGTGGCCAAGGACGTGCGAGACCACGCCGCCCATGTCCGCGAGCAGCTCGCGGACCTAGGACTGGACGGAGTGCCCATCGTGGCGCTGAACGCCCAGCGCGCCGTGTACGCACGCGGAGCAGCCGAGTACGCCGGTCCTGACCTTCCACAGTGCCAGGCGTTTCGTGAGCGCTGGGGTAGAGACCTCCTGCTGGAGCGGTCGAACTTCGAAGTTCTCGACACGTTGCTCGAAGAGCTCGCCACTCAAGATCCCGCGGCTATGCGGACCGCCATGCTCGCCACGCAGGCGACCTCGGTCTTGGACGAGACGGCGGACGAGTGCGAGGGGCTTGCGCGACGCGCGGCGGAGGTCGCCCAGACGCTCGAGACATCTACCCGCCAACTCCTCGAGCTCACCGGTCACCCGCGTCATTTCCCCGAGAGCCCGGACCAGCGGGACGAGCGGATCGTTCTCGAGATCGCGGAGCTCGAGCAACTGCGAGGCGGCGGATTCGGCATCGGTGCTCTTGGGGACGCCGAGGTGAACGCCCGGCGGTCGGTGGCCCAACACCTGGGGACTGCGGAACAAGCCACACGCGCTCGCGCGACAGCCGAGGTCCCGAAGGCGATGCAGCAGGGGAGGCAGCTGAACCCCTCGGAGTTCCGCGTCAAGGTGGTGAGGCAAAAGGAGATCCAGAGCGCACTCGACGCCGCAGCTGGGCAACTCGGGCGGTACCTCGAGCGCCGCGTCGAGACAATCGCGCTTCAGCTTTCCAGCGCGATGAGCGAACTGCAGTTCGGTGATGCGGAAGTGCGCGGAGGGGCCGGTCGAGCCGCAGATCGAGTTGCCACCGGACTCAACCTTGCAGAGCTCGCGCTGCCGCTGGCCGCGCTCGCCTTCACTCCCGCAGGCCCGCTGGCTGCGCTCGTCGTCGTCGCATCCGCAGTCGGCTCGTGGCTGACCGGAAGGCTCGCAAAGTTCGTCCGTCGGAAGTCGCGCCGCAGCCGCGATGAAGAGATCACGCGGGCGATAGCCGAGGCAGAGCGCACGGTCCGCGAGGCGTTCGCCGAACTGCGGCCGGATGCCGCGGCCCAGCTCGTAGCGGGATGTCGTGCTCAGCTAATCGACAAACTCGCTGCGCTGGTCGCGGCAGCACGAACGTTGCGACTGATCGAGGCCGGGGCTAACCAAGCGGCGGAGCGCCTGCGCCAGGCCCGTTCGGAGATCCCAAGCGCACCGAGTCAGCCCCAGGACGCGGTCCGTGCGGCTCAGACCGCCACCGCAGACCGCTTGGGCTACTACGACGCCGATCTTCTGCTGTTCGAACGGTGGATGGGCGCTGCGAGATCTGAGGAGAGAACACCGGAACGACAGGCCAAGATGCCCCGTGCGCGTGTGCCACGCTCCTTCGGACGCCGAGTCGAAGCGGGCGAGGTGGATGGATGGGTGGAGCAGCTGCTATCGGATGTCCCCGCCGACAGCCGGACGCGAGCCGCGACCAGACGCCTCGCAGCGGCGAAGACGACCGCGCTGCCACGCGTCACGGTAATCGGCGACTACAGCACCGGCAAGACGAGTTTCCTTCGCCGGATGCATTGGGAGCTCGGTGTTGCCGCTCCCCGATCTCTGCGTGTGGGCGCTGCGCCTGAGACGGACAGGATCCGCCGATACCGCTTGGCCGGTATGGAGTTCGTCGACACGCCCGGGCATCAGAGCAATCGCGTCGGCGATAGCGACCTAGCGCGCGAAGCGATCCTCGGCTCTGCATGCCTGCTGTATCTCGTAGGCCCATCCCTGTTGACGGGCAGCGTTGACGACATCGACCTCGTGCTAGGAAGCCTCGAGTCAGAGGCCCGGCTCAGGCTCGTCGAGCGAACATTTTGGATCATCAACCGCATCGACGGACTGCCTGCTGATCCGTTAGAGGATCCAGACACATTTGTCGCCGTGTGCGCCGCCCGTCAGATGGAGCTGAAGGCACAGCTCGACGAGCGTCCGGCGCTGAAGAGCGCCGGTCTCACCATCGACATCCGCCGCATCCTGTGCGTCTCGAGCGATCCCTTCGGGTCCCTGGGGGCACGGCGATCACCCACACGGGCACAGCTGGACACCTACTCGTCCTGGGACGGCATGGGGAGCATGCTCACGGTCCTTGAGCGTCTGCGCCCGCGACTGTCACGGAACGCTGTGCCAGCCGGGCGGGCGGAACATGGCGTGCGGATCCTCTGGGAAGGCGGCGCACGCGCGTCACAGCTGGCCGATGAGCACCGCCTGAGAAAGGCCAAGCTGGACGGGCTTGCGCAGGCGTGTGAGGCGGAGGCCGCTGCCGGCGAGGCGCTTCGCG
>JACCQW010000386.1 GCA_013813955.1 Solirubrobacterales bacterium | reverse complement strand
GCCACGCGCCGCGGCGCGTGGACCGCGAGGCGGTGAAGACCCCAAGCCAGCAGCGCGAGCAGGCCGAGTGCGAGTGCCAGAACCACGCCGTAGGCGAGCAGCGGCAGGGTGCCGGCGGTGGACCTCTGCTCACGCTGCAGGATCTTGTGGTCGGGCACGAAGGTCCGGGCGAAGCGGGCCGTCGCGGGCACGCCCTGCGCCGGGATGGCAGCGTCGGCCGGCAGGTAGATCGGGACCCCGGTCAGCGCGTTGCCCTCGTGCAGGCGCACGATCGACTTCCAATCGCCGTGCACGGGGATCGGCCGCGTGGTCTCGTACACGCCGGCGCCCACCTCACGCAGGCGGTCGACGACCAGGCCACCGCCCTGCCACGCGGTCACGGTGATCCAGTCGGCGTCCCGCCCGGCGTCGCGCGGACGCAGCGTCAGCGTCGCGTTCACCGTGCGCTCGGGCCCGCCGCGCACCTCCTCGACGGCGACGGTGGCGGACACCGCCGGGCCGTCCTCGGGCGTGTACATCGCGAAGGCGATCATGGCGGCGACGCCGGCGGCGGCGACCGCGCCCGCGGCGCGCAGGGAGCGGGTGCGCGGCAGGATGTCCGAACCCAGCCGCGTGCCGATCCAGGCGCCGATGATCGAGCCCGCCAGCGCCATGGCGAAGCCGAGGATCGCCGCCTCGGGCAGCAGCTGTGACGGCCAGGGCAGCGGCATCCACACGTGCGACCAGCCCCACTCGGCGGCCAGGCCCACGGTGCCGATCAGCACGCCGCACCACGCCCCGAGGGCGAGTGGGCGCTCGCGGGCGATCACGAGCGCGACGAGCTCGACGATGACGGCCTCGGCGAGGTAGGTCGGCAGGTGCGGCGTGGGCTCGCCGAACACCGGGCCCACGAACACCGCCAGCCCGCCGCGGATCAGCAGATAGAAGGCGACCGCGCCGAGAGCGGCCCCCCGGCCCAGCCACACACGCGCGGCCACGAGCGCGCCGCCGGCGGCGAGCATGATCAGCATCGGCTGGAAGACGAAGCGAAACTGCGGCACGCCGAAGTCGAACTCCGCCTGGAATGTCGACAGGCCGACCAGGAAGCCGCCGGTCAGCGCGATGATGCGCAGCCTGTGCACCCAGTGGCGCTCCCGCGACGCTCCGGCCGCGGCGTTGGCGCGCATGCCCTCGACCTGCAGCACGGCGATCCCGACGAGCGTCATCGACGCGCCGCCGATGAGCATGAGGTGCGTCGGGCCCCACAGCGTCACGTCCTGGCCGAAGAGCCGGTGCCACACGTCGTCGAGCGGGAAGCCGACCAGCGAGAAGGCGCCGCAGGCACAGATCAGCACGCCGCCCAGCGGCGCATGCCAGTCGCGCGAGATCCTGATCGCCGTCGTGCTCGCCCGGCCCCTCGGCAGGACCATCGCCAGGAAGCCGGCGCTGAAGATCCCGTACAGGCCGATGAGGATGAAGTAGTGGGCGGGGTTGGCCAGCGGGCCCTCGTCGCGGCCGACCCCGATGTGCAGGGCGATGTCCCAGTACATCCCGAAGACGGCGATGAGCAGCGCGCCGGAGGCCACGGCCGCGGGCAGGGCCGCCCAGCCGGGCTGGCCGCTGGCACGCTCAGAGAGGGCCGCGAGGCGGCCCAGGTAGGGCACGGTGCCGCGGCGGTGGCCGATCCCGACGACGAGCAGGCCGGCGGTGACGACGGCGGCGGCGACAGAGGCGATGACGATCTCGGTGAACGCGGCACCGCCCGCGGGCGGCACGCCCTCGGTGACCGCGGAGAGGAAGGGGCTCATGTCGCCACCGTAGCATGTGACGTCAGTTGGTGTCACGTCGTTTCGTGGTACCTTTGAGTGGTGTCGGACACGCTCACGATCGACGAGCTGGGCCGCGTGGCAGGCATGACCGTCCGCACCATCCGCAGCCATCAGGCCAACGGGCTGCTGCCCCCGCCCGAGGTGCGCCGGCGCACCGGCTACTACAGCGACGAGCACGTCGCGCGCCTGCGCGTGATCCGCGAGCTGCAGGACGAGGGCTTCAACCTCCGGGGCATCCGGCGGCTGCTGGAGCGCGCGCCCGGGCCCGCGGAGCAGCTGCTCGACCTCAAGCACGCGCTCACCTCCCCGCTGGACGCCGAGGACCCCGAGGTGCTCACCGAGGACGATCTGCGCGCTCGCTTCGGCGCCGAGGTCGGCGCGCGCAGCCTCGCCCACGCGGTCAAGCTCGGCCTGCTCGTCCCCCTGACCTCCGGCCGCTTCGAGGCGCCCAGCCCCTCGCTGCTGCAGGCCGCCGAGGAGGTGATGGCCCGCGGCGTCCCGCTGCATGCCGCGCTGTCGCTGGTCGAGCGCGTGCAGCGCCAGTGCGAGTCCGCCTCGCGCGCGTTCGTGCGACTCTTCATGGAGCACGTCCTCGGGCCTTACGAGAACGCTGGCAGCCCGCAGGGCGAGTGGCCGGACGTCATCGCGGCGATCGAGTCGCTGCGCCCGCTGGCCTCCGACGTGCTGCTGACCCTGTTCGGGCGCACCATGGCGCGCGAGGTCGAGGCGACCTTCGGCCGGGAGCTGCAGCGCCGCGCGAAGGGCCGGCGCTGACGCCGGAGCGCGCGACCGCCCGGCGCATCCCCGTCC
>JACCQW010000079.1 GCA_013813955.1 Solirubrobacterales bacterium | reverse complement strand
AGGTGCGCTGGAGCTGGCTTGAGCTGCCGCTGCTGATCGCGGCGCTGGCCGTGTTCTCCACCGGCCTGGCGATGCTCCTGTCCTCGCTGTACGTCCGCTACCGCGACGTCGACCCGATCTGGGAGGTGTCGCTCTTCCTGTTGTTCTACGGCTCGCCGATCTTCTACACGGTCGATCTCATCGAGCAGGAGGCTCCCGGGGCGTCGCAGTACCTGCTGCTCAACCCGTTCGCGGTGATCCTGCAGCAGACGCGCCACGCGATCCTCGGCCCCGGGCATCCGAACGCATGGGAGGCCAGCGGAGCCGGCGGCGCGCTCATCGTCGTCCCGATCGCCTTGACGGTGGCCGTCGGAATCGCCGGCTGGCTCGTGTTTCGGCGCCTGGCGCCGCGGATCGCGGAGGAGTTGTAGGGGCGTTGTGGCTTCAGAAGCAGGGGCTGACTCAAGTATCGGTCCTCCGCCACAGCGCACTTCCCTTCCCACGGACCGACCGGTTCGACAACGGCCTGTCTCTAGACTTGCGCCCTGATGCTCGTGACCCTTACAGCAACGACCATTTTGGTCTATGCACTGCTTGCTGGGATGGTCGGTCTGGTCGTCTACCGATGGCGAGCCCTCTTCCTTCGCGGCGTACCGGAGCTCTCCGCGACCGGTCTCAGTTTGTTTCGGGTCGCACTCGGCGTGGCGTTGTTTTGGGCAATGGCTGTCTCACTACGCCTACCGGACGTTGTGGCGCCTGGTGGACCAGAGAGCGAGGCGGCGCTGTGGCAGCCTTGGTCCTGGGTCGACTACCTCGCAGGGCACTGGAATCTTCGCGACGCGATTCAGATGGCGACCTTGGTGGCAATAGTCGCCTTCGCGGCAGGCCTATACGCCCGCACGGCGTATCTGCTCGTTGCTGCTGGCTTTCTCGTGCGCCTGTTGGTTTTGCAGGAATACGGCGTCGGTAGTCACGCCTGGGTCATACTTCCTCTCGCTCTCGCCCCCCTCGTGATCGTTCCATGGGGCGAGGGACTCAGCATCGATAATCTGTTCAGACGGTGGCGCGGTAGACCGAGTCGCGTGCGTCCTCTCGGCGCGCATTATGGACTCGCAATCTGGGTGCCTGGTTTGGTACTGAGCTCCGCCCTCTTTGCTGCCGCCGCCTCGAAACTCGCCGAGAGCGGCACCGAGTGGGTAACGGGCGGCGCCGTCCGTTACCATTGGGCCGAAGATCACCTTAGCGCTCCTGTCTCGTGGGGCGCTTGGATTGCAGCACATGAGGATCTGTCGATCTTGCTATCTGCAGTCGGTGTGGCAGTCGAGGCGCTATTCCTGACTCACCTTTTCTTTCGCAGCCAATGGATTAGGGCCAGCTACGGGCTCGCGGCGATGAGCTTGCTACTTGGTTTCTACGCTTTTCAGGGCGTCTTTTGGTTCGCGTGGTGGCTGCTACTACTAGCCTTCGTCCCGTGGGAGGCGATTGCTGGCCTCGTGCGACGCGTAGCCCGTCTCTCCATCAACGCCGACGAGCCAGTCACCCACGCCGTGTCTATCAACAACGCCCCCCGGTGGTACGGTGGCATTGCCGTTATCACGGCCGTTGTTTGCGTTCAACAACTTGCGATCTCGCGTGCTGATGTCGAGCAGATGCCATTCTTCTCTAATTATCCGATGTACAGCGGTACATGGGACTCGCCCGATGCTTTCAACGAGGGTCTGGCGCCAGTAAAATTCTACCGCTACGACTACCTAACACGGGACACTGGTGGACAGTTCAAAAACATCAGCGGTCGCGTGCTATCAGCCGGTATCGACTCAGCGCTTCGAGACGCGGTCCTTGCTCAGCTTCGATATCCCGACGAACCGCTCGAGCCGAGCACGCGCGAGCTTCTCGTCAAGGCGGAAGCGGACTATGAGGAACAGTTTGGCTCACCCCTGATCGAGGTTCGGATCGTGGCGCACGCCCGCGAATTCGACTTCGAGCACGGGGGGCTCCGGCGCCGCCGCGATCCCCCGGCGATCACGGTTGATCTTCAAACACTAACCGTCGGCTGAGCTGAGTAGCCCTGATGTCGAGAGGCCTCTTTCGGTCACTCGGGCGCGACAGCAAAATCTTCCGCGCACCGCGATTCCCCCGTGTCGACTGACTACTGCCGCGCCCGGTTCCGAGATGGACGCGAGGCTCGCTAGAGCGCCGCTCCGGTTCGGTGTGCTCCGGTCCTCGAAGGCGTTTGCGGTCGCCACCACGAGTATGAGACCACGGGCTCTGCCTGACTCATGTGTTTGCCCAGCTACGGCCGCTCGCGCCGGCCGCGGCGAAAAAGATGGAAGATGCTCCTTCTGCTGTTCTACCGCTCGCCCATCTTCTGCACGGTCGATCTCATCGAGCAGGAGGCTCCGGGTGCGTCGCAGTACCTGCTGCTCAACCCGTTCGCGGTGATCCTGCAGCAGACGCGCCACGCTGTGCTCGGCCCAGGACATCCGAACGCATGGGAGGCCAGCGGCGCCAGCGGCGCGCTCATCGTCGTCCCGATCGCCTTGACGGTGGCCGTCGGAATCGCCGGCTGGCCCGTGTTTCGGCGCCTGGCGCCGCGGATCGCGGAGGAGTTGTGAAGGCGCGTTCTGCTCGCAACGTGCGGAGCTTTTGAGTGCGAACGTGCCAGCTTACGATGGGCGTCTGGTCTCAAGAGTGGTCCTGCGTAAAGTCGCGCGCCTCGAAGGGGGCGAACTTCCGAGTGGAGCGGCCTAAGGAAAGGCAAGCACCCCCGAGGAGGTCGTAGATGTGCGCCACCAGTTTTACGAGGAGAGCTCTCACTGTCGCGGCGGCGGCCTGCGCCGCCACGCTGACCCTGGCGATCGCTGCTCATGCCGGGAACTACACGATCTACACGTGTCGGCTGCCCAACAGCACCTTCGCGCCGACGGATGGCTGGGCGCCTGACGCAGAGCAGCCGGGCATCCGACATACCGATACGTGTAGGAGCGGCGGGTCCCTGCAAACCGCCATGGACGCCGACGGTTTCCCCACAACGATGCGTCGTGGATGGCGTTGGGAATCCTCCCCGGGCACGACGCTGCTTGGTATTACCCTTTGGCGAACGTTTCGCTTGGGTGCACCGAATGATCGAGCGACTCCATACCGCGACCTCCTGGCTGGATCTCGGGAGCTCGAAGTCGACTCCTCGGCGGCTCCCCCGCTGGGTACGGGAAACGTCAGCAGTGGAGACCCGAGGCTTGGGTTCCATCCGACAAATCGCGTTCCACACCCAGACCTGCGCGACAACGTCATCAAATTGCGCATCGGATGCACCGGATTCGATGGAGCTTTTTGTCCGGGTGGCGGGGGACTCGGGGCCGAGCAGATGATCTTCGCCGCCCACTTCCTCCTCGAGGACCTCTCGAACCCCGTTCCAGGCACCCCCACGGGTGCGCTTGCCAAGGGGGGTGTTCACCGAGGGACGGAGTCGGTCACGTTCACGGCGACCGATCAGGGCTCGGGTGTCTACAGGGGGGTCATCGAGATCGACGGGGTGCCGGTCCATCGGGAGATCATCGACGCGAACGGCGGCAAGTGTGCGGATGCGTATCCCGCCGATCCCGACCCGTTCCAGTTCGTCAACCGCGTGCCGTGCAAGCTGTCCGCCAACGGGACCGTCCGCTTCGACACGACGACCGTGCCCGATGGTCCGCACGAGATCCGGATCAGCGTGGAGGACGCTGCCGGCAACCGCGCCACCGTCTTCGGAGCCGAGCCCGTCACGATCCAGAACGGCCCGGTGCGGTCGGCTCCGGCTGCTCTCGCGTCCCCGGCCCCGCCGCCCGATGCGCTCACCCCGCCCTCCCCGATCGGACGACCTCTCGCGCCGCCCTCAGCCGCCCGCACGATCACGCTGACCGCCACAGCGCCCGGGGCCAAGGACGACATGGTGCGCAGCGCCTACGGACGCCGGGTGCCGATCTCGGGCACGATCCGCAACGCCGATGGCAACCCGATGTCCGGCGCTCGGATCGACGTCACGACGCTCCTCCGTGTGCCGCGCGCGAAGGCGCGGACCCAGCGCCCGATCACCACCGACGCCTCCGGGGCCTTCCGCTATCTCCTCCCGGCCGGCCCGTCGCGGACGATCACCTTCGCCCATGGCGCAGGACCCGCCGCGAAGACCTCGATCGACGTGCGCGTTCGCGCGCGGCTGAGCCTGCGCCTGAGTCGTCGCAAGCTGCGAAACGGCAGCGCCGCCCGGTACTCCGGCACGCTCGCAGGCCCCAACGCTGGCCGCAAGCTCGTCGACGTGCAGGTCATCGTCGGTAGGCAGTGGCGGCCGGTCTGCTCGGCGCGCACCACCGCGCGCGGCCGCTACGCGTGTCGATACCGATTCAAGCGCACGTTTCGCACGACCCGCTACACCTTCCGCGCGCGGGTTCGCCGCCAGGAGACGCTGCCCTATGAGCCGTCGCAATCGGTGCGTCGCCGGCTCACGGTCCTACCGTGAACGCCGCTCAGACGAGCCCGCGGACACGGCGCGCCGGTTGGCCGGGCCTATCCTTCGCGCGATGCCCGCGGACGCCCCGGTGCGCATGGCCTTCGTGGGCCAGCGCGTGTTCTTCGAGCAGTGCGCCCTGCAGCAGCCCGCCGGCGGCGTCGAGCCGAGCTTCGTCGACTTCCGCCAGGGCGCCGACGCCGGGCGGCTGCGCCGGGAGGTGGACGAGCTCGATGCCGACGTGGTGTTCGTCTTTCGTCCCGAGACCATCCCCGCCGGCCTGTTCGCGGGGCTGCGCGCGCTGACGCTCGGATACCTGACCGAGCCGCTTCCCCGCAGCACCCGAGGGCCCAGGCCGCACCCCGACCTGCTCCAGCGCCTGACCTACGTGCGCGCCGCCGACGCCGCGAACTTCGACCGCTTCGCCTCCTTTGATCCGCTCATCGCCGCGACCGCGGCCGACGCCGGGGCGCCGATCTGGCGCGCGTTTCCGATCCCTGTCGCCGACGAGCACTTCACGGAGGTCCAGCCCCCGAGCCAACCCCCGCGCGCGGTGTTCGTCGGCCGCTCGACCGCACACCGCGAGCGCTTCCTCGTCCCGGTCAAGCACGTCCACGACGTGCTGCACGTCGCCCACGGCGCGACCGGCGAGCGACTGCGGGCGATCATGCGCGGCGCCACCGTCGCGATCAACCTGCACAACGAGCCCTACCCCACGTTCGAGAACCGCGTCGCGCTGCACCTGGCCGCCGGCCACCTCGTGATCTCCGAGCCGCTTAGCCCGCGCCACGGCCTCGAACCCGGCGTGGAGCTGCTCGAGGCGCCGACCCCCGATGTGCTGCTGCGCCTGGTCGGCGACGCGCTGCGCGATCCGCAGGCGGCTCATCCGATGCGCCTCGCCGGCCGGCGGGCGGCCGAGCGCTTCCGGGCATCGGTGGTCTTCCCTCGCATCGCGCGCGAGCTGCTCGAGGACGTCGCGCGCAGCGGCGGGCGCTCGGACGGTCCGCCTAGAACGAAAGCTCGCCGGCGATCTCTGCGAGGCGCGGTGCGCTCGCGTCGCGCGGGGAGGGCGTGAGCTCGAGCTCGATCGGCCACGCGATCGCGACGTCCGGGTCGTCGTAGGCGATGCCCCGCTCGACGGCGGGGTCGTAATAGGCGGATTGCTTGTAGAGCACGTCGGCGATCTCGCTGCCCACACAGAAGCCGTGCGCGAACCCGCGCGGAACGTACAGCAGGCGCTGTGTCTCGTCGTCGAGGTCGAAGCCCTCCCAGCGCCCGTAGGTCGGCGAGTCGCGGCGCAGGTCGACGAGCACGTCCCAGATCGCGCCGCGCCCGCAGCGCACGAGCTTGGCCACGCCGTCGCCGATGTGGAAGTGCATCCCGCGCACGACACCGCGATCGGAGCGCGAGTGGTTGTCCTGCACCCACGCGTCGGTGACGCCGAGCTGCTCCAGCGCGGAGGCGCGGAAGGTCTCGGTGAAGAAGCCGCGGCCGTCGCGGTGCACGGTCGGCTCCAGCAGGAGCGGGCCCTCCAGCAGCTCGTTGGGGATCACGCGCATGACGCTCGGGCAGGCTACGCGGCCGCGCGCCGGTGCGGCGTGCCGAAGGCCGCGACATCGCGCAGCAGGTCGCCGGCCAGGCGCGGCCAGATGCGCGAGGCGCGAAACAGCTCGGCCTTGCGGCGCCCGCGCACGCGGACCCGGTGCCACAGGCCCGGGTAGCGGGCGAGCATCCCCAGCGCGTGATGCAGGCCCTGGGGGCTGTCGATCTCCAGGAAGTCGATGCCTGGCTCGAGGCCGTGCAGCGGGCTGAGGCGCTCGCTGAACACGAGGTGGCCGGCGGCGAGGTGCAGCGCGACGCGGTTCTCGAAGGACGGATAGGGCTCGTTGTGGACGTTGATGCCCACCTCGTGCTCGCCGAGCAGCTGCTCGAGCTCGCCGGCGCCCACGCCGAAGGCCATGTGCAGGACGTCGAAGTCGTGCTTGGCCGGGCCGAGGATCACCTCGCGGTGGTGCGTCGAGCGGCCGACGAACAGCACCCGCGGGCGCCCCTGGATCGGGCGGACCGCCGCGAAGCAGCGGTCGGCCACCGGCAGCGGGGCCGAGCGCCACACCGGCAGCACGGTGGCGGCGGTCTCGGCGATGAGCGGGTCGAATGACACGTGGCGATCGAAGTTGTGCGGATCGACGGCGCGCAGCTCGCCGAGGCGGCGCTCGAGGTCGGGGTGCCCGCGCCCCCCGGTCCGCGGGATCGGCTCGGTGAGGAAGCCCAGCGTGAGCGCGGGCAGGTCGGCGAACAGCCCGGCGGGCACGATCTCCGGGCGGAAGACCGCCACGACATGGGGGGCGAACGCATCGACTGCGGCGCGCATCTTCGGCGCGTCGGCGCCTTGGCGAAACTCGATGAACGTCGTCTGCACGTCGGGGCGCTCGTCGCCCAGCGAGCACGCCGCGAAGAACGTCGACTGCCCGACGAAGGCCAGCCGCAGCGGGCCGCGCACCGGCGGCGCGGGCACGGGAAGTCCGCGCTGGGCGAAGGCGAGGCTCACGTGGCGGAGGGTACGATGTCGCCGCGCCCGGCGCCCTGGCATGTCCGACTGGCAAGAACGCATCACTCGCGAGACCGAGCCGGCCATCCGCGCCGAGCACGACCTCCGCTACCGCATCGCGGCGCCGCTCATCACCGGCTCGGCGAGCTGGTGCGACGTCGGCTGCGGCACGGGCTTCGCCGCCGCCCGGGCGCTCGGCGAGCGCTTCGACGGCCTGGCCGTGCTCGCCGATCGCGACGAGGCCGCGGTGAGTCAGGCGCGTGCGATCGTGCGCGCCGGCACCGTCGAGGGCCTGACCGCCGATCTCGTTCTGCCCGCCGACCTCGATCGGCTCCGCGGGGCGCTGCTGGCCGGGCCGGGGCCGCGCACCGCGACGTGCTTCGAGGTCATCGAGCACCTGCCGACGTTCCTGCCGCTGCTCGATCTCCTGTGCGAGCTTGCCGCCGAGCACGAGACGACCGTCCTGCTCAGCGTCCCCAACGACGCGTTCTGGGCCATCGAGAACCCCTATCACGAGACGATGTGGGGCGCGGGCGCGCTGGAGGAGCTGCGGGGCCTGCTCCCCGGCGACGCGGTCGTCGTCCATCAGCTCGCGCTCGCCGGCTCTGGCGTCGTCTTCGAAGCCGGCGCGCAGCACGTCGAGGCCGCGGTACAGCTCGACGACGGCGTGCCCACGCACTTCCTCGCCGCGTTCGGCCCACGGGCCGGCGAGCTGCAGGCCACCGTCGCCGTCGAGCAGGTCGACCTCGACGAGCAGCGCGCCTGGGTTCGCCAGCGCGAGAGCGACCTGCTGCACCTGCTGGCCGAGCGCGACGGGTGGCGGGACTACATCCACTCGCTGGAGGACCGGCTGAGCCTGCCGCGCTCGGGCACCCCCGAGCGCCGCGCCTACGACGAGGGTCACGGCGGCTCGTCGCGGCGCTCGCTGCGCCGCCGCCTGCTGCGCCGATGAAGGTCGGCTTCCTCGTCAACGACCTGCAGCTCTCGGGCGGGGTCGGGGTGGTCGTCCAGCACGTACACCAGCTGCGCTCGCGCCACGGCTTCGATGCCCGGCTCGTACTCGTCCGCGAGCAGGACGATCCGCACTGGGCGCACCACACGCTGGAGGGCATCCCGGTCGAGAGCCTGGCCACCGCGCGCGAGCAGCCCTGGGACATCGCGATCGGCACGTGGTGGGAGACCGCGTTCTCGCTCTTCGAGCTCGACGCCGCCCGGCACGCGATGTTCGTGCAGAGCCTGGAGGACCGCTTCTACGGCGCCGACGAGGCAGAGCGGGTCACGGCCGGGCTGGTGCTCGACCTGCCGGTCGCGTTCATCACCGAGGCGCGCTGGATCCGCGACACGCTGGCCGAGCTGCGCCCCGACGCGCGCTGCCATCTCGTGCGCAACGGCATGGACAAGGAGGTCTTCGCCGGCCCCGCCGAGATCGTTCCGCGGCTGCGCGAGCCGCTGCGCGTGCTCGTCGAGGGCAACCCGTCGTCGTGGTTCAAGCACGTCGGCGCGGCCGTGGAGGCGGCGGGGACGATGGCCGAGCCGCGCCATCTCACCGTGGTCAGCGGCGAGCGCGCGGCGTTCGCGCACGCGGGCATCGACCGACTCGTGGGTCCGGTGAGCCAGCGCGAGC
>JACCQW010000369.1 GCA_013813955.1 Solirubrobacterales bacterium | reverse complement strand
GCCGTCGGGCGCGCGGTGGCCGGCGGCGAGTTCGCGCGGGGGATCCTGGTCTGCGGCTCCGGCGCCGGCGTCTCGGTCGCGGCGAGCAAGCTGCCCGGCGTCCGCGCCGCCGCGTGCCACGACCACTACACGGCCGCGCAGTGCGTGAGCCACGACGACTGCAACGTGCTCTGCCTAGGCGCGCGGGTGATCGGCCCCGCGGTGGCCGCCGAGCTGACGACCGCGTTCGCGGGCGCGAGCTTCAGCGGGGAGGATCGACACGTGCGCCGGCTGGGCAAGGTGCAGGCAATGGAACGCGACGGACTGGAGGCGCAGCTGTGACCCCTGTCGTGATCAATGAGCGCCTCGCCGCGCTGACCGCGGCCGGGACCGCGGTGTGGCTGGACCAGATCCGCCGCTCGCTCACCGAGGGCGGTGAGCTGCGGCGCCTCGTCGAGGAGGACTCGCTGCGCGGCGTCACGTCGAACCCGGCGATCTTCGAGAAGGCGATCCTCGGCTCGCCCGACTACGACGAGCAGATCGAGCGCATGGCGCGCGAGGGCTGCAACCCCCGCGCGATCTACCAGGCGATCGCGATCGAGGACGTCGGCGCGGCCGCCGACGTCCTGCGCGGCGTCCACGACGAGCTCGGCGGCGCCGACGGCTTCGTCTCGCTGGAGGTCGACCCCGACCTGGCCTTCGACACCGAGCGCACGCTGGCCCAGGCGCGCGAGTACTTCGCGCGCGTGGACCGCCCCAACGTGATGATCAAGATCCCCGGCACCCCCGAGGGCGTGCCCGCGATCGAGCAGGCGATCTACGAGGGCATCAACGTCAACGTCACGCTGCTGTTCAGCGTCGCCGCCTACGCTCAGGTGGCCGAGGCGTTCATCCGCGGCCTGGAGCGCCGGCACGCCGAGGGCTCGGACCTCGACGTGCACTCGGTCGCGTCGTTCTTCATATCGCGCGTGGACAGCGAGGTCGACAAGCGGCTGGTGGCCCTGGACCACACCGACCTCGCCGGCACCGCCGCGCTGGCCAACGCCCGCGCCGCATACGCCCGCTTCGAGGCGATCTTCGGCGGGGCGCGCTTCGCGGCGCTGCGCGAGGCCGGCGCCCCGGTGCAGCGCCCGCTGTGGGCCTCGACGGGCGTGAAGAACCCCGCCTACCCGGAGACGATGTACGTCGACGGGCTCGTCGCGCCCGACACCGTCAACACGATGCCGATGGCCACGCTGCTGGCCGCCGCCGAGCACTCCGAGATCGCCGGCGCCACCGCGCGGCAGGACCCGGCGCCCGCGCTGGACGCCCTGCGCGACGCGGGGATCGACATGGACGACGTCACCGCCACGCTGCTGCGCGAGGGCGTCGACGCGTTCGTGACCCCGATGGAGAAACTGCTGGCCGGCATCGAGGCCAAGCGCGAAGCGATCACCACCGGCCGCCCGCAGACGATCGACGCCGCGCTGCCGCAGGAGCTCGAGCCCGCCGTCGCCGAGATCGTGAGCCGCGCCGCCGCCGAGAACGTCGCCCGGCGCATCTGGTCCAAGGACGACACGCTGTGGGGCCCCGCCGGGCAGGCCGAGGTGGCCGACCGGCTCGGATGGCTCACCGCCCCGGACACCTACGCCGAGGAGATCGACGACCTCGAGGCCTTCGCCGCGCAGGCCGCGGCCGACGGCTACACCGACGCCGCGCTGCTGGGCATGGGCGGCTCCAGCCTGGCGCCCGAGGTGCTGCGGCTGAGCTTCGGCGAGCGCCAGCACGACCGTCTGCGCCTGCACGTCCTGGACTCCACCGACGTCGGCACCGTGCTGGCGCTGCACGACGCCGTCGACCTCGAGCGCACGCTGTTCATCGTCTCCACGAAGTCCGGCGGCACGACCGAGACCATGTCGCTGTTCGAGCACTTCTGGGCCCTGCGACCGCACGGCGAGCAGTACGTCGCGATCACCGACCCCGGCTCCTCGCTGCAGGCGCTCGCCGCCGAGCGGGGCTTCCGGCGCACGTTCTGCAACGACCCGGACATCGGCGGGCGCTACAGCGCGCTGTCGTTCTTCGGCCTCGTGCCCGCGGCGCTGATGGGCGTCGACCTCGAGGTCCTGCTCGACGGCGCCGGCGTGGCCGCCGAGGCATGCACCTCCTATGACTCGTCGGCGACCAACAGCGGGCTGTGGCTGGGCGCGGCGCTCGGCGCGCTGGCCCGGGCCGGCCGCGACAAGCTGACCTTCGTGATCGGCGAGCCGATCGCCTCATTCGGCGTCTGGGCCGAGCAGCTGGTCGCCGAGTCGACCGGCAAGCTGCAGACCGGCGTGCTGCCGGTCGCCGACGAGCCGCTGGGCGCGCCGGAGGCCTACGGCGACGATCGGATCTTCTGCTATCTGCGCGACAGCGAGGCCCCCGACGCCGAGCTCGACGAGACGGTCAAGGCCCTCGCCGACGCCGGTCAGCCGACGGTGACGCTCACGGCGTCCGGGCCGGGCGACCTCGGGCGGATCTTCTTCTTCGCCGAGTTCGCCACCGCGGTCGCCGGCTGGGCGCTCGGCGTCAACCCGTTCGACCAGCCCGACGTTCAGGAGGCCAAGGACAACATGCAGGCGGTGCTCAACGGCCTGGACGGCGGTGACGTCGAGGAGCCCCGCAGTGCGGACGAGGGCGCGCTGCGCACGCTGCTGGGCGGCGCCGCGCCGCCCAGCTACGTCGCCATCACCGGCTACCTGCAGCCGTCCGCGGAGATCGACGCCGCGGTGGCCGAGCTACGGGCCACGATCCGCGACGCCACGCGCGCGACGACGACGTTCGGCTACGGGCCGCGCTACCTGCACTCCACCGGCCAGCTGCACAAGGGCGGCCCGCCGACCGGGCGCTTCCTTCAGCTCGTGCACGACACCGCAGCGGACCTGGAGATCCCCGGCCGGCCGTACTCCTTCCGCACGCTGAAGAACGCGCAGGCGGCGGGCGACCTGCAGACGCTGCGCGCGCACGGCCTGCCCGCCGAGCGCGTGCGCCTGCACGGCGAGGACCCCGCCGTCGCGCTGCGCCAGCTGACCGCCAGGTGCAAGGAGATGCTCTGATGCAGATCGGCTTCGTCGGACTCGGCCGCATGGGCGGCAACATGGTCGCGCGGATCCGCCGCGACTCCGATCACGAGGTCGTCGCCTTCGATTTCGACAAGGACGCGGTCAAGCGCGCGGAGAAGGCCGGCGCGCGCGGCGCGCGCTCGCTGGGCGACCTCGTCTCCAAGCTCGAGGCGCCGCGGACGGTGTGGATCATGGTCCCGGCCGGCAAGCCGACTCAGGACACCGTCGACAAGCTCGCCAAGCTGCTGGACAGGGGCGACCTGATAGTCGATGGCGGCAACTCGAAGTGGACCGACGACCGCACTCGTGCCGCGGCGCTGCGCAAGCAGGGCATCCAGTACGTCGACGTCGGCACGAGCGGCGGGGTCTGGGGCCTGGAGGTGGGCTACTGCATGATGGTCGGCGGGACCGACAAGGCGGTCGCGCAGCTGCGCCCGGTCCTCGACGTCCTCGCCCCGCCGCCTGACGACGAGCACGGGCCGGGATGGGGCCACATGGGCCCGGGCGGCGCGGGCCACTACGTGAAGATGGTCCACAACGGCGTGGAGTACGGCCTGATGCAGGCCTACGCCGAGGGCTTCGACCTCTTCGACAAGGCTGACTTCGACCTCGACAACGCGCAGATCGCCCACCTGTGGATGCGCGGCTCGGTCGTGCGCTCGTGGCTGTGCGAGCTCGCCGCCCTGGCCTTCGAGCAGGAGGGCAACGAGCTGAGGGGCCTGAGCGCATACACCGAGGACTCCGGCGAGGGGCGCTGGACGATCGAGGACGCGATGGACAAGGACGTCCCCACGCCGGTCATCACCGCCTCGCTGCACGCGCGGTTCTACTCGCGCGCCAACGGCGACTTCACCGGGCGGGTGCTGTCCGCGCTGCGTGCGCAGTTCGGCGGGCACGCGACGAAGAAGTCCGCCGACGGATGAGCACCGCGGAGGCGAGGCCGGATCCGAATCCGCTCGCCGAGGGGCTCGAGCGCCTGCCCGTGCACGCCACGGCGCTTGTCATCTTCGGCGCCACGGGGGACCTGGCCCGGCGCAAGCTGCTGCCCGCGCTGTACAACCTCGCGCACGAGGGCGCGCTGCCCGAGCGCTTCGGCCTCGTCGGCAACGCCCGCGGGGACCTCTCCGACGCCGACTTCCGCGACCAGGCGATCGCCGCCGTGCGCGAGTTCTCGCGCCGCGAGCCCGACGAGCAGGTCCTGGCCAAGCTCTTCGAGCACGCGCGCTACGTGCCGGGCTCCTTCGACGAGGGCGGTGTCTACGAGCGCCTGGGCGAGGTGCTATCAGAGCTCGACGAGGTTGCCGGCCGGCCGCTGAGCCGCTGCTTCTACCTGTCCACGGCCCCCGGCTTCTTCCCCGTGATCGTGGAGACGCTGGGCGACCACGGGCTGCAGGACCGCGAGGGCGGCGAGGTGCGCGTGGTCATCGAGAAGCCGTTCGGCACGACGCTGGCCGAGGCGCGCGAGCTCAACGAGCGCGTGCTCGCGGTCTTCGACGAGCAGCAGGTCTTCCGCATCGACCACTACCTGGGCAAGGAGACCGTCCAGAACGTCCTGGCCTTCCGCTTCGCCAACGGCATGTTCGAGCCGCTGTGGAACCGCAACTACATCGACCACGTGCAGATCACCGCCGCGGAGGACATCGGGATCGGGTCGCGCGCGGGCTACTACGACTCCAGCGGCGCGCTGCGCGACCTCGTCCAGAACCACATGCTGCAGCTGCTCACGCTGCTGTGCATGGAGCCGCCGATCGCCTTCTCCGCCGACGCGGTGCGCGACGAGAAGGTCAAGGTGCTGCGCGCTATCCGCGCGCCGGCCGAGGAGCAGGTCGCGGAGATGTCGGTGCGCGCCCAGTACGCGGCGGGGACCGTCGCCGGGCAGGACGTGCCCGGCTACCTCGCCGAGGAGGGCGTCCCGGGCGACTCCACGACGGAGACCTACGCGGCGCTGCGCCTGGAGGTCGACAACTGGCGCTGGGCCGGCGTGCCCATGTACCTGCGCACGGGCAAGCGCCTGGCGCGCAAGGTCACCGAGATCGCGGTGACGCTCAAGCCCGTCCCGCATCTCGCCTTCGACCGGGAGGGCTCGGTCGGCGTGCGCCCCAATCAGCTCATCCTCACCATGCAGCCCAACGAGGGCGTCTCGCTGACGCTGGGCGCGAAGATCCCCGGCACGCGGATGCGCATCCGCCCCGTGAACATGGAGTTCCTCTACGGGACGGCATTCCTGTCGCAGTCGCCGGAGGCCTACGAGCGGCTGATCATGGACGCGATGCGCGGCGATGCGACGCTGTTCACGCGCAACGACGAGGTCGAGGCGCAGTGGCGCATCTGCGACCCGATCGAGAGCGCGTGGGCCACGGCACGCGGGCAGCTGCCCCTATACGCGGCCGGCTCCCAGGGGCCCGCCGAGGCCGAGGAGCTGCTGGCCGGCGACGCCACGTGGAGGGCGATCTGAGGGCGGGTGGGCACCGTTTCCGTGACCGACTCCGTGTGGAGCGCGCAGGACACGAGCCCGGGGGCGATCGAGGCCGCCCTGCGCAAACTCGTGGCCGAGCGCCACGCCGAGAACGAGGGCTACGTCCCGGCCCGGGCGCTGAACCTCGTCTGCATCGTCGATCGCGAGTACAGCGGCGAGATCGCCAACCGGCTGCACGGCGTGGGGCGCTTCCATGCCTCCCGCACGGTGGTGTGCTCGGTCGAGCCGGGCCGCAGCACGATCGACGCGCGCGCGACCGTCGCATCGGAGTGCGACCCGCGGCCCGGCCAGTTCGCGGTGCTGCGCGAGACCGTCGTGGTGTCGATCGGCGAGCGCCACCTCGACGACCTGGACTCGATCGTCGATCCGCTCGTGGTCACCGACCTCGCGACCGTCGTGTGGTCGCCGCACGGGCACTCCGAGGCCGTCAACGCGCTCACCAAGGCCTCAGGCGCCAAGGCCGGCAAGAACATGCCCGGCGTCGGTGCCGCGCTCGCGCAGGTGGTGCTGCTGGACTCCGCCGACGAGCCCGATCACGCGGTCGCGCTGGACCGCAGCTGCGCCCTGGCCGAGCGCGCCTACGTCGTCGACTTGGCCTGGCTGCGCTCGACGCCGTGGCGTGAGCGCGTGGCCTCCGCCTTCGACCCCGCCGACCGGCGCGCGGAGCTGCACACGCTGTCCAAGGTCTCCGTGCGCCACCGCGCCGACTCTGCCGTGTCGGGGCTGCTGCTGCTCGGATGGCTGTGCGCACGCCTGGGCTGGCGCCCGGAGGCGCTGATGCACCACGGCGACCTGCTGCGCGGCCACGCGCGGGGCCGGCGCGGCGAGGTCGAGCTGCGCCTGGAGCCCGTGGGCGACATGAGCGTCCCCGGGCTGGCCGGCATCGAGCTGACCAGCGACCGTGGGACCGTTCTCGGCCTCGAGCGCGGTGAGGGCGGCCTGACCGTGCGGCGCCGCGAAGTCCACGGGACCGAGCAGACGTGGACTGTGCTCGGCGCGTCGCGCGGCGAGCCGGGCATCCTCGGCGAGGGGATCCGCCAGGCGCTGCTGCGCGACCCGACGTTCCGCCCGGCCCTGACCGCGGGCCGGGAGCTGCTGGGATGAGGGCGATCGTCGGCGACGTCCCGCTGGCCGGCAGCCCGTTCCCGCCGATCGCCGACTACGCGTTCCTGTCGGACTGCGAGGTGACGGCGCTGATCGCGCCGAGCGGCAACGTGGAGTGGCTGTGTGCCCCCCGGCTCGACTCGCCGAGCGTGTTCGCGACGCTGCTCGACCGCGATGCGGGCGGGTTCCGCCTCGGACCGGCAGACGCGAGCGTCCCGGCCGCGCGCCGCTACCTGCCGGGCACGATGGTGCTCGAGACGACGTGGGGCACGACGACCGGCTGGGTCATCGTGCGCGACGCCCTGC
>JACCQW010000353.1 GCA_013813955.1 Solirubrobacterales bacterium | reverse complement strand
GAGCACCTCGGGGGCGGCCGGCGGGTCGGCGGCCAGCAGGCGCACCAGGCGCCCGCGCCGTCGCTGGTTCTCGCCCGCCGAGGCGGACTGCTCGGCGGCATAGCCCTCGATCGACTCGCCCGAGATCTCGTCGATGTAGGCGAAGATCGCCTCGCCGACGCGGTACAGCGTCGCGGGCTGCAGCCCAGCGCTGACGCCGGCCTGCACGAAACGCCGCCAGGCCAGCTGCGCCCCGACGCGGTAGGCCGCCAGCAGCGCGTTGAGCGTGCGGCCCTGGCGCATCTCGCCGCGCCCGAGCTCGATGTACACGCTCCGGTCGCCCTCGTCGATCGCCTCCGGGTGCTCGATCGAGTCCACGAAGCGCCGCAGCGCGCGCTCGACCCCGTCGCGCAGCGCGATGCCGAAGGGGCCGCCCAGGGGGCGCGAGTAATCGGGCACCTCCTCTCCGATCGCCCGGATCATCTCCGCCGCCAGCTCGGGCAGCACGGGGCGCAGCGCGTCAGCGACCTGGGGCGGGATGTCCTCCATTGCTCACAAACCTACAGTTATCGAGCGACCTGCCGCAGACATTCGACAAGAACGCGCCTGACGTTGGGTCATAAGCTCAATCCATGACACGTTTAGAGCGCAATATGAACCTCGGGGCCGTCGTGGTCCCCTTCCTCGCCTTCCTCGTCGCCGTCGTCGTCTTTTGGAATCAGGCGGTCGGCTGGATCGACCTGGCCATCATGGCCTTCATGTACATCGGGCCCGCGCTGGGCATCACGGTCGGCTTCCACCGGATGTTCACCCATCGCGCCATGCAGACCAGCAAGCCGGTGGAGTACGTCTTCGCCGCCCTGGGCTCGATGGCCGTGCAGGGCCCCGTCATCGCCTGGGTCGCCGATCACCGCAAGCACCACGCCCACACCGACGAGGAGGGTGACCCGCACAGCCCCCACGTCGGCCACGGCTCCGGTCTGAAGGGGCTGTGGTTCGCGCACGTGGGTTGGCTGTGGAACGAGCAGGGCCGTGCCGGCTTTCGCAAGTACGCGCCGGACCTCGTCGAGGACCCGGGCATGCGCTGGATCAGCCGCAACTTCCTGGCCTTCGTGGGCCTGAGCCTGCTGATCCCCTTCGTGCTCGGCTACGTCCTGCACGGCTTCTCGCTGACCGGCGCGCTGACCGCGCTGCTGTGGGGCGGCTTCGTGCGGATCTTCTTCCTGCACCACATCACGTGGTCGATCAACTCCGTCTGCCACTTCTTCGGGCGCCGGCGCTTTGAAACCGACGATCACTCGACGAACGTCGGCTGGCTGGCCGTTGCCTCGCTCGGCGAGTCCTGGCACCACAACCACCACGCGTTCCCCCGCTCCGCCGTTCAGGGCCTCAAGCGCTCGGAGATCGACATCTCCGGCGCGGTCATCGGCGCCATGGAGAGGGTCGGGCTCGTGTGGAACGTCGTGCGGATCTCGCCCGAGCGCCAGGCGCAGAAGCTCGCCGACGCGGCGCAGCCCGCACGGCCGCGGGCGGCCGCCTGAGCGCGGGCGGCGCGACGCTCCCGACGAGAGGTCCCGCGAGAGGTACCTAGACCGTGCGGACGGCCCGGGGCTCGGCCACGTCGAGCGCGCACTGCAGGTGCCATGCGCGCCGGTGAAGCCGGACGTACTGGTCGTCGAAGGCGACGGGCTCGTGGCAGTGCGCGCAGACCCCGAGGGTCCGGGTCCGCGGCCGGCGCGCCCTCACGGCGCGCACGGCGGCGACCGCTCGTCGGGTATCGCTGGAGGGGATGGGTGAGGTGTTCGGCATGCAGTGCCTCCCTGGGAGGGGACAGTGGTCCGAGCTCCGTGCCGCGACCTCGTGAGATCGCGTTCGTCCGCTCTTCTCCTGTCGATCCGCGCGCCCCCGCACGAACCGATCCCGCTTGACGTTACTACGCGTCCTCCCTCGGGGAAAGGGCCATTCGTCCAGTAGCGGCGGGACCGCCGCAAAGTGCGATGGTTGGGTGGCATGCCCGCCTCCGACCCGCTTGACGTCGACGCCGGCGAGCAGCTCGAGCTGACGCTCGGGCCGCTGTACGTGGTCGTGATCGACGATCGCGTCAGCGGCCCGCTGACCGGTCGCCCGCCGCGGCGCTACCGCTCGCCTCCGCAGCCGCTGGAGGACGCGCGCTGTCTCGCCGCGCTGCTGCTCGACCGCAGCGCCCCGATCGCCGACGACGGTCCCTGGTGGCGCCCGCTGCCCGGGGGCCAGCGCCACGTGGCCATCGTGGCGGCCCCGGTGGGACCGATCGGCTGAGGTCCCGCGGCCCTGAGCGCCGGCGCCCTCATGCCTTGCGCGCGCGCACCTGGAACAGCGACGTGAAGCCGCTGCGAAAGCCGCTGCGAGCCCCGCGCAGGTACAGCCGCCAGACGCGCACGCGCTCGTCGCCGGCCAGACGGCGCGCGTGGTCGAGGTTGGAG
>JACCQW010000344.1 GCA_013813955.1 Solirubrobacterales bacterium | reverse complement strand
GTCGCGGGCAGCGCGCCGGCGACGTCGTCGAGCGCCACCTGCTCACGGCGGGCGCGAAGGATGGAGAGGCAGCGGTTGCGCGCGATCGCGTACAGCCACGCCTTGAGGGCGATCTCGCGATCGTCGGCCAGCAGAGCCTGGTACGCGGCGATGAAGGTGAGCTGCAGGGCGTCCTCGGCCTCCTCGCGCGAGCCGAGCATGTGCCGGCAGAACGCGAGGATGCCGCCGTGGTGGCGGTCATAGAGCGCCTCGAAGGCGCTGCGGCTGCCGGCGCGCACCTGCGCGACCAGCCGTTCGTCGGACGCGGCACGCAGCGCTCGGCGGGGCAGGCCGAGGCGCGGCCTCGAGGCGAGAACGGCGTCCATGACGTAAGTATCGGCTCTCGGGCAGGAATTCGTGACACATCCGTTCAACGGGCCGGGAGGCCGGGAGGTTGGCGGGTTGTGCCGCTACGCGGTCGCGGCGCGGGTGGTGCCGTCGGGGTGGCGCTCCACCTCGACGCTCCACTGCTGCGAGAAGCCCTGCATGGCGAACGCGATCAGCAGCGCCTGGACCGGCACGAGGATCAGCGTGAGCAGGCCGAGGGTGCCCTCGTCGATCGTCGGGTCGGTGAAGCCCTCCTTGTCGCGCGTGAACCACTCGGGGCCCGCGACGGCGGCGAAGATGAGCAGCACGATCGCAAGCGCCGCGGCGACCGGCAGCATGCCGCTGCGCCACCGCGCGATGTAGTAGGCGATCAGCAGGTAGATCAGGATGTAGGCGATCTGCAGCGGCTTCGCGCCCTGCAACGTGTCCCATCCGCCGACGGTCACGATCGTGACCAGGGCCGCGCTGACGAGCATCAGCAACACCACGATCGCCTTCGTCGTCTTCGACGCGGCCTTGTCGCGGTTGGGATGCTCGATGACGACGTCGTCTTCGCCGACCATGTGTGGCGAAACATACAATCCGGGCGGGCGACGCGTGGCACTTCTGCGGCGCCGCAGCCCGCGGGCGTGGTGGAATTGGCAGACACGCCGGCTTTAGGTGCCGGTGGCGCAAGCCGTGGGGGTTCGAGTCCCTCCGCCCGCAAGAGGATCGTTTGGTCAACCGGGTTTCCCGAACGCTCCCAAGATCGTCGCGACCGCCTGACCCGGCCCGCACGGGCCAACGCGGACCGGGTCAGACCTCGACGACGACCGGGAGGATCATCGGGCGGCGCCGCAGGCGCTTGTAGACGAACTCCGCGAGGTCGTCGTGCAGCGTCTTCTGGATGAGCTCGACCTCGTGGATGTCGTGGTCGGCTGCGCGGTCCAGCGAGTCCTCGACGGCCTCGCGCACCAGGCCCGCGAACGAGTCCTCGTCCTCATCGGCCAGCGGGATGCCGCGCAGGAGGATCTCGTGGTCGGCCAGCGTCTTGCCGTCCTGCGCGGAGATCGTGGCCACCACGAACATGATGCCGTCGGAGGACAGCTCGCGGCGGTCGCGCAGCGCGGCTTCGGTGAGGTCGCCGAGTTCGATGCCGTCGACGAAGACCATGCCCGCGCGCACGCGCTCGCCGAAGCGCGCGCCGTCGGCGTCGATGTCGAGCGGCAGGCCGTTGTCGCCGCGGAAGATGTTCTCGCTCGCGATGCCGACGGCCTGGGCCAGCTCGGCGTGCAGGCGGATGCGCTTGTGGTCGCCGTGGACCGGCAGCAGGTAGCGCGGCCGGGTGAGGTTGAGCATGAGCTTGATCTCCTCGCGGTGGCCGTGGCCGGAGGCGTGGATGGCCGCGTCGCGCGCGGTGATGACGTCGCAGCCGATCTGGAAGAGCCGGTCGACGGTGTCGTTGATCGCTCGTTCGTTGCCGGGGATCGGCGTGGCCGAGAACACGACGGTGTCGCCCGCGCGCAGCTTGACCTGGCGGTGCTCGCGGTAGGCCATGCGCCGCAGCGCAGCCAACGGCTCGCCCTGCGAGCCGGTCGTGATGATCACGAGCTCCGCGTCGCGGGCCTGCTCGATCGCGCGCGGCTCGACGAGCATCCCCTTGGGCACCTTGATGTGGCCGAGGTCGCGGCCGATCTTGACGTTCTTGACCATCGAGCGGCCGAGCAGCGCGACCTTGCGGCCGAGCTTGTCGGCGGCGTCGATGACCTGCTGGACACGGTGGATGTTCGAGGCGAAGCTCGTGATGATGATGCGCCCCTCGCACGCCGCGAAGACCTCGTGGAGCTTGGGGCCGACGTCGGACTCCGAGAGCGCGAAGCCGGCCCGGTCGGCGTTCGTCGAGTCGCCGCACAGCGCCAGCAGGCCCTCGTCGCCGAAGCGCGACAGGCGGCTGATGTCGGCGGGCTTACCGTCGACCGGGGTCTGGTCGAAGCGATAGTCGCCGGTGAACAGCACGGTGCCCAGCGGCGTGCTCAGCGCGACGGCGGCGGCGTCGGGGATCGAGTGCGTCATGTGCACGAGCTCGATCTCGAACGGCCCGGCCTGGACGGTGGCGCCGGGCTCTAGGCGCTTGACGGGGGTGTCGAGGTGGTGCTCGTCGAGCTTGGACTGGGCCATCGCCACCGTGAGGCGGCGCCCGTAGACCACGGGGACGGCGCCGGCGCCGAGCTCGCGCAGGATCCAGGGCAGGGCGCCGAGGTGGTCCTCGTGGCCGTGGGTGATGACGACGGCCTCGATCGCGTCGGAGCGCTCGGCCAGATAGGTGAAATCGGGCACCACGAGGTCGATGCCGTGCATCTCGGCGGTCGGGAAGCGCACGCCGGTGTCGATGACGACGATGCGCCCGTCGTACTCGACGACGGTCATGTTCTTGCCGATCTCGCCCAGGCCGCCGAGCGGCAGGATGCGAAGGGTGGGGGTCATGCGGTCTCCTGTGATGGGTGCGGATCGCGGGCGCCGGCGATCCGTCAAGACCGTGAGGGTCGACCGTTCCGCGAAGGACGGTATCTGGTGGGCAGGCGCTACGCTCGCATCGGTGATCCGGTGACCGAGCCACAGCACATGAACGACGTGCATGCCGCGACGCCGGAGCTGTCGAGCGCCGACAGGCCGCGCCGCGAGACCCGGGCCCAGCGTCTCACCGCCACCCGGAGTTGACCACCGCGATGACCGCGACATCCGCCGTGATGGCGGGTGGCGGGGTGGTGGCGACGCAGGCGGCGCGCCGGCGGACCTTCGCGATCATCTCCCATCCCGACGCCGGCAAGACCACCCTCACCGAGAAGCTGCTGCTCTACGGCGGCGCCGTCGCCGAGGCCGGAGCGGTCCACGCGCGGCGCAACCGCCGCGCGGCGAGATCGGACTGGATGGACATCGAGCGCCGTCGCGGCATCTCGGTCACGTCGACGGTCCTGCGCTTCGAGCACGCGGGCACGGTCTTCAACCTCCTGGACACGCCGGGGCACCGCGACTTCTCCGAGGACACCCTGCGCGTGCTGGCCGCCGCCGACTGTGCGGTGATGCTGCTCGACGCCGCCAAGGGCGTGGAGCCGCAGACGCTGCGCCTGTTCGAGGTCGCCCGGGCGCGGGGCATCCCGCTGATCACCTTCGTCAACAAGTACGACCGGCCGGGGCTAGAGCCGCTGGCGATGCTCGACCACATCGAGCGGGTGCTCGCCCTCACGCCGGTGGCCGCGACGTGGCCGGTGGGCATCCCCGGCGACTTCCGCGGCGTGGCCGACCGGTCCACCGGCACGTTTCACCGCTTCACGCGGACGGCCGGAGGGTCCACGCGGGCGCCCGAGGAGCTGCTGTCGGCCGAGCAGGCGAGCGAGAGCGAGGGCGACGCGTGGACGGTCGCCGCCGAGGAGCTCGAGCTGCTCGACGCCGCGGGCGGGACGCTGCACGCCGAGGACTTCACGGCCGGTCGCAGCACGCCGGTGTTCTTCGGGTCGGCGGTGTCGAACTTCGGGGTCGGGCTGCTGCTCGACGCGCTGCTGCGCCTGGCGCCGCCGCCTCAGCCGCGCTTCAGTGCCGGCGGAGTCCTGCGCCCGGTCGACGCGCCGTTCTCGGCGCTCGTCTTCAAGGTGCAGGCCAACATGGACCCGCGCCACCGCGATCGCGTGGCTTTCCTGCGCTTGTGCTCGGGACGCTTCGAGCGCGGCATGCGGGCGGTCAACGCGCGCACGGGGCGCCCGTTCGCCCTCGCGCACGCCCACGAGGTCTTCGGCGACGATCGCGTGGTCCTCGACGAGGCGTTCCCGGGCGACGTGGTCGGCGTCGTCAACGCCACCGATCTGCGCGTGGGCGACACCCTTTACGTCGACGAGGCTGTCGTCTTCCCGCCGATCCCCACGTTGGCCCCAGAGCATTTCGTGAGGGTGCGCAACCTCGACGCGACCCGCCACAAGCAGTTTCACCGCGGGCTGACGCAGCTGGCCGAGGAGGGTGTCGTCCACCTCCTGCGCCGCGATCGCGATGCCGATCCGGCTCCCGTCCTCGCGGGCGTCGGGCCGCTGCAGTTCGAGGTGGCGGTCGACCGGCTGCGCAACGAGTTCGGCGTGACGGTGGCGCTGGACGCGACGAACTGGACGCTGGCCCGGCGCACCGACGCGCCGGGGGCCGGCGTGCTGCGCGCCAGCCGGCATGCCGACGTGCTGCACGGCAGCGACGGCACGGATCTGGCGCTGTTCACGAGCGAGTTCATGCTCGACCGCTTCGTGCGCGCGCACCCCGAGGTGATGCTCGATCGGATGCTGACCCGGTAGGCGCAAGCCTTGCCCAGCCGGTCCGCGAGGTACCGTTAACGCCATGGCAGTTGGTCTGGTCCTCGGGGCGGGTGGCGTGGTCGGCGCCTCGTGGCTCATCGGGGCGCTCGAGGCGCTGTCGGCGCAGACCGGGTTGGAGCCCGCGGACGTCGATCGGATCGTGGGAACCTCGGCCGGATCGGTCATCGGCGCGCTGGGCGCGGCCGGCGCCACGCCCGCCCAGATGGCGGCCTACGTCGGCGGTGGGACCCTGGACCGCGTGGCCGAGGCGGAGGATCGCGCCGACTCGCTGACCGGGCGCGTGGAGGCGAGCGTCTACCGCCTGCAGCGCGCCCTGCCGCCGATCGGCCCGGGCTCGTGGCGCCTGGCGCTGCGCACCCTGCGCCATCCGCTGCGCCACTCGCCGGCGACGGTGCTCAGCGGCTGGCTGCCGCGCGGGTTCGTGTCGACCGCGCCGGTGTCGAGGCTGATCGAGGACGTGGTGGGCGAGAGCTGGCCCGGCCATCCCTCGTTCTGGTCGGTCGCGGCGGACTACCGCGACGGGCGCCGGGTGGTCTTCGGCCGCGAGGACGCGCCGCCGGCGGGCATCGGCCCCGCGGTGGCGGCCTCGTGCGCGATCCCCGGCTTCTACCACCCGGTCGAGATCGGCGGCCGGCGCTACGTCGACGGCGGGGTCTGCTCGACCTCGAACCTCGACCTGCTCCGCGGCCTGGGACTCGACCTCGTCGTGTGCCTGAACCCGACGTCCTCGCTGGCGCACAACGGCGGCCGCCGGCCGGTCGACCGCGTTGCCGCCGCGCTGCGCACCGCCTCCGGGCGGCGCCTGGGCCACGAGGCACGCAAGCTGCGCGCGGAGGGCACAGAAGTCGTGCTCCTGCAGCCCTCCGCAGCCGACCTCGAGATCATGGGCCCCAACCTCATGGCGCGTGCCCGGCGCGTGGAGGTCATGGAGCGCGCGGTGCGCACGACGACGCGCGACCTGCGCGCCCGCCGCAGCGAGGTCGCACTGCTGCGCCGGGCGATCCGGCGGCCCGCCGCGGCTTCGCGCTCCCGCCGCGCCGCGTAGCCTCTCGGTACAGTCGAGGCCCCTGGGGGAGTGAGTTAATGGTTTATGCGCGCGGTCTCCAAAACCGTGAATCCGGGTTCGAATCCCGGCTCCCCCGCTACCCCGTGCGGGCTGTGGTGCGCCAGGCATCGAGGAGCTCGCGCCGCACGCGGCTACCCTCGTCGCCGATGCTCGCCCGTCACCTGAGCGTGGCCGCCCTCACCGGCCTGCTCCTCCTCGCCGCACCCGCGAACGCCGCCGAGCTGCGCCCGGTGGAGGGCCCGACCACGGCGCAGGTCGGGATCGCCGAGCAGAAGGCGTCGGCGTTCGACGACGCGCGGCTGCGCGATCTGGACATCGGCCACGCGCGCCGCTCGGTGCCCTGGGACGCGCTGCGCTTCCGAGACCAGACGGCCGATCTGGACCGCTGGATCGAGGGCGCGCGGGCCGCCGGTGCGCAGCCGCTGATCACGTTCGCGCGGTCGCGCAGCGAGCGGCGCCGCCACAGTCCGCCGGGACCCGCCGAGTTCCTCACCCAGTTCCGCCGCTTCCGCGCGCGGTATCCGGCGGTGCGCAGCTACGTCACCTGGAACGAGGCCAACCACTGCGGCGAGGGGACCTGCCGCAGGCCTGAGCTCGTTGCCCGCTACTACTCGGCGATCCGGCGCAACTGCAAGGGCTGCAAGGTGGTCGCCGCCGATCTGGTCGACCAGCCGAACCTCGTGAGCTGGGTGCGCGCGTTCCGGCGCGCTGCGCGCTTCGAGCCGCGCTACTGGGGCCTGCACAACTACGTCGACGCCAACCGCTTCGCCACGACCCGCACCGCGCAGCTGCTGCGCGCGGTCAAGGGCGAGGTGTGGCTCACCGAGACCGGCGGCCTCGTCGCGCGGCGCAACCGCTCCACGACGAAGCTGCGCCAGGGCCGCGTGCACGCGGCCAAGGTCACGCGCTTCATCTTCGACCGCCTCGCGCGGCTGAGCCCGCGGATCACTCGCATCTACGTCTACCACTGGAGCAGTTCCACGAGGAGGGACACCTGGGACTCGGCGCTCATCGGTTCGGACGGCGCGCCGCGGCCCGCCCTCGCCGTGCTGCGGCGGGTGTTGCGCCAGGCGGAGTCACGGCGGGCCCGGGCGCGCCGCGGGTAGTCCGGGCCGCGCGTGGCACCCGCGTCGGAGATCTTCGCGACCGACCTGCTGGCCGGCCACGTCGCCCTCGTCACCGGCGGCGGGACGAACCTCGGCAAGGCGGCGGCGACCGAGCTCGCGCGCTGCGGGGCGAGCGTCGTGCTCGCCGGCCGCCGCGAGGAGGTGCTCGAGACGACCGCCGACGAGATCGGCGAGCGCTGCTCGTGGGTCGCCGGCGACATTCGCGACGCCGCCGACTGCGCGCGCATCGTCGACACCGCGGTCGAGCGCCACGGCCGCCTCGACACGCTGCTCAACAACGCCGGCGGCCAGTACTTCGTCCCGGCGGAGGGGATCACCGCCAAGGGCTGGAACGCGGTGCTGCGCCTCAACATCCAGGGGACGCTGCAGATGACCGAGGCCGCGGTCGAGCGCGCGCTGCGCCCGGGCGGGGGAGGGACGATCGCGAGCGTCACGGTCTCACCGCACCAGGGCTTCCCCGCCATGGCCCACAGCGGTGCGGCGCGCGCGGCGGTGGAGGCGATGACGCGCGACTGGGCCGCGCGCTGGGCCGGCGAGGGCATCCGGGCCGTCGCCCTGGCCATCGGCCGCTTCGACACCGAGTCGCTGCGCAAGTACCCGGAGATGGTCTTGCGCGGCGCCGCCCGCTCGGTGCCCCTGC
>JACCQW010000332.1 GCA_013813955.1 Solirubrobacterales bacterium | reverse complement strand
CGCCGACGGGGCCGACGCCGACGCGCTGATCGACCTCAACGCGATCGACTTCGACGCGCTGGCCGCCCGCTTCGCCGGCAAGAAGCGGTCATCGGTCCAGCGCCTCACCAAAGACCTGAGCGACCGGGTCGAGGCGAGTGCGCGCCGCAACCCAGCACGGTTGGGGCTCGTCGAGCGGCTGCGCAAGCTCATCGAGGACTACAACGCCGGCAGCCTGAACGTCGACGAGATGCTCCGCCGGTTGCAGTCGCTCTCGCAGCAGCTGTCCGCCGACGAGCAGCGCACGGTCTCGGAGGGTCTTTCCGAGCCGGAGATGGCGGTCTTCGATCTGTTGACGCAGCCCGACCCAACCCTCACCACCGATCAGCGCGACGAGGTCAAGCGCGTGGCGCGGAAGCTGATGGCGCACATCGAGGAGCGGCTAGTCCTCGATTGGCGCAAGAAGGCGCAAACCCGGGAGAGTGCCCGCGTCCTGGTCAAGGACGTCCTCGACGAACTTCCGGACGCGTACGACCGCCCGACGTGGGAGCGCAAGTCCGAGATCGTCTTCAACCACCTCTTCGCCAGCTACTACGACGACGGCGGAAGCGTCTACGCGGAGGCGGCAGGCGCGGTCACCGTGATGCCGGTAACCGAACCATCGACGGTCGTCAACGTCGCGACCGTGACCGCGGGCGTCCTTGCCCAGATCACGAGCGACACGCAGTTCGCGGAGCTCGTCGCCGAGCAGCTTCGCGGGAGCAACGCGTCCTTCGCTGTGCCGACCCCTGAACTCGTCGCGGGGGACGAGACGCATCAGGTCGAATTCAAGTCGACTGCCCGCTGGAACATCCGAGAGGAGCGCAAGGACAAGCGCATGGAGGACGCGATCGTCAAGACGGTCGCAGGACTGTTGAACACCGAGGGCGGAACGCTGCTCATCGGCGTCGACGACGCAGGACGAGTCCTCGGGCTCGACAGCGACCTAAGTCTTGTGAAGCCGCCGAGTCCGGACGGCTTCGTCAACTGGCTGACGACGCACTTGATCACCGCGCTCAACCACACGCCGACGATGCGGACGAAGGCAAGGATCGACCGAATCGACGACACCGACCTCTGTCGCGTCGACGTGGCGCGCTCCTCGTCGCCGGTCTACGCCCGGATGAGCGACAAGGCCGGTGTGTTCTGGGTCCGGATCAACAACAGCACCCGCGCGCTCCCGGAGCTCGAGATCGAGGACTACGTCCGCGAGCACTGGCGCTAAGGACACACGAGTCACCTCTGGGAACTCTCCGGAGACCCTTCAGGTCCTCAGGCACGCTGTGCCCCGCACAAGGGACGTCGATGATTCGCAAGACCAGAACGCCGTCGCAGTCAACGTCGCGATCTGACCCAGCGCGGAGTCCCTACCCCTCGATCAGAGCTTGGAGCGCGTCGCTGGTGAGTTCGCGGGCCGGATCGGGCCGGCCGGATGCGAACGCCCCTTCAGCCTGAAGAACCGCAACCGGGTCGCGGTTGTCGTCAGGGTCGGTCCATCGAAAACCGCTTACTACGGCGCCGGTCCGCGTCAGGACACGGTACCCGTTGACGCATTGGCGGCAGTCGGCGACGTGACTCCCGAGGGGTTGGGGTGCGGTGCCCACCGTGTCGGCCAAGTGGCCGTAGGTCGTCCAGTAGCCCGCGGGCAGCGCCTCTAGAACCGCGTGTAGTACGGACCAGTCGAACGTCGTCTGGGATTTGGACGGGTCCTCACCGGTGTAGATCGCGCGAACGTCGAGAAGTCGTCGCCCATCGGGCATCCGCCAGAACGACCACCCGTTGGTGGCAGCGTTCTTGATGTATCGGCCGGCGCCGGTCGGCGTGTCGAACGTCTTGCCGTCGACCTCCATGAGTCCGTCGGCGCGGACGACAGCCGTGTGTTGCGCCCAAGTGCCCGAACGTGGGCTCAGCACCGTGCCCGGCTCGATCAGTCCGGCGTCGACCAGGTGTTTCACCTGGATCCAACCTGCAGACTTCTCGTGAGGATCGACCACTGCCCCCTCGTGTCCGGGCGGCACCGGCCATATTGCAAGGGCTAGGTCGATCATCGCGTCTGAGCGGTTGGCGATGCCGTTCTCGTCCCAGTCGCCGGCAACGTCGGACAAGAGACGGCTGTTGAGCAAAAGCGTGTCGTGCGCTTGCAAGCCGTTGCGCTTTGCGTGCCACGGGCCGTTCGAGACCTTCGAGTTCAACGACGTCGTCAAGAGCGTCAAGTTGCCAAGGCGATGAACATGCGCACCCCGCTGTTCGGCAGCGACCTCGCTCGCGACAGGCCAGTAATCGCTCCATTTCTGCGGGAGGATGTGCTCGATCGGATAGCCCCGGCGCGGCACCTGCGGCTGGTTCGTGCTGCGGCGATGTTCATCCTCCAGAGCCTCGAGGAGCATCCGCGTCCGGGCCTTTTTGAAACGACGGAACACCTGCTCGGTTCGGAGGGCCTGTCGGATTTCCGAGTCGCCCGGCCAATAGGTGCTGGTTACGTTGAGTCGCGACAGGTAAGCCGCGATGCTGCCCGCCAGTTGTGCGTCCGACGTCTGACCGTGCGCTCGGATGAGATCGGCGACGACACGACCGAGATCGCCAAGGTTGAGGCGGAGGAGCTGACGCCGCACCAGCCAGCTCTCGGCTGCCAGCACGATCCGATCGATCACTTCGGTCGGGACGTTTCGCCCAGGCTCGTGAAGCCAGATCAGCAGCGGCTTGAGGGTCTCAGTGTCGGAGGCCTTCATCCGGTAGACCAACAGCTCCACGCGGTTGAGCTGGCGATCCGGGTCGTCAGCGGCGACCGTCCACGCCTCGTAGAGGTTTGCCTGATGGTGGATCGATCCAAGAAGGTCAGCAACGGTCTGTGACTGCTGCAAGGCGACGTGCTCGACGTACTGCTTGAAACGGGTGAACGTCGCCCTTGGACTGACCTCCTCGCCGGTACGGGCGATGAGCCACTGGTTGAAGAACAGCGAGCTGCGCTGCATCGGAAATCGTCCTACGCTCACCTCCTTCTCCCAGAAACCGGTCTCGAACGGCCAGTCGTCGAGACGCGCGCCGGTGTCCGCGCTTTCTGCCGCGAGCCGTTGGAAGACGAAGTTTCTGATGAGATCTGCCGAGCTGAGCGGCGTCCCGCGCGCGTTCAGCGTTTCGAAGATCTCTTGCGAGTTCTCGGCCGCGCTCAGGTTGATGGCAACGAGCTGCACTCCGCGGGTGAGCGCATCCGTGAGGCCTTGTGCTCGCTCGTCCGCTGCCTCCGGAGTCTCCGCGAGCCAAGCGGTCACGACGGTCGTGAAGTACTCGTGCGCGCGCACGACGCGGGCGCCTGCATGGTTCAGGGCCGCGTGATCGATCGGAGCTTCAGCATCCATCACCTCGTCGAACCCAACGCGATCCTTGTTGCTGTGGCGGAGCTTGAGGCGCGTTCCTGCGCCCGGGACGTAGATCGTCTCGTTGTGCGTCAGCCGGTCGAGCTGCGCGGCCAACGCATCGTGTCCGGCCGTCTCGAGCGTCGCTGCCGTCGCATCGAACAGCAGCTGGAGGGTCGTCAGTCGCTGCTGCCCGTCGATGACGCTGCTGGCCGGCAAACCCCCGAGGATCGGGTCCTGGGACTGAACCACTACCGCACCGAGAAAGTGTTTCGCGTCTGCACCAGGCTGCGCCATGCGGAGCTCTGCCAGCCGGCGAACGTCCTGCCAGAGCGGCGCCCACTGCTCCTCCTGTTCCCATACGTATGGACGCTGAAAGGGGGGAACCACGAGATGCTGCGGCTGCATGAAGACGTCTTGCGGCGTACGGACATGCGTTTCCATTTGCCAAGCCTAAGCCGCGAAGCTCATCGCCGCGTTTGCAGCGTGCGCTGATCTCACCGACGCGCAAAAAGGGGTGCATCTTCGGAGGGGCGACGGGGGCCAATCCGGGGTCCAAACTAAGCGATTGGACCCCGTTCTGAGAGCAACTCGTGTACTCGCAAACGCTATGAACGCTGGGTTTTACTCCTATCGCACTGGAAAGGCGCGCGCTGCCGGTGCGGTCATGTTGCCCCGTCCTGGATCTGCTCCCACGCGCGGAAGACGCGTGCTGGGGCCGGGCGGTCGCAGGTTCAAATCCTGTCTCCCCGACTAGCAGAAGCCCTGCAAATCGCACAGTTTCGTAAGCGTTCAGCTGGTCGCCCCGGCGCTCCCAGCGCCCACCGGCCCTACGCCGCGT
>JACCQW010000330.1 GCA_013813955.1 Solirubrobacterales bacterium | reverse complement strand
GCGCGGCCCCGGCCGCGGGCGCCGGTGCGCGCTCCTCGACGAGCGTGTTCCATGCGTCGCAGCCCGGGCACCGCCCGTGCCACTTCGCGGCGCCGTGGCCGCAGGCCGAGCAGACGTGGATCGTGGTGGGTCGCGCCATCTCGATGAGCCTAGGCCGCACCGCCGACGGCTTCGCCCCACCGAAGACGGGTAGTCGTGGCGAGAACCCCAAGGCAGAGGAGTCCGACATGGCGACACGCAACGGCAGCGCAGTGTGGAAGGGCGACCTCAAGGACGGGTCCGGCGACCTGCAGGTCGGTGAAGGCGTCTTCGAGGGCGCCTACTCCCACAGCTCGCGCTTCGAGGACGGCCAGGGCACGAACCCCGAGGAGCTCATCGCCGCCGCGCATGCGGCCTGCTTCTCGATGGCGCTGGGCAACATCCTCAGCCAGTCCGGTCATCCGGGCGAGAGCGTCGAGACGACCGCGAAGGTCAGCCTGCGCAGGGGCGACGACGGCCCGGAGATCGGCACGATCGAGCTGGTGACCACGGGCCGGGTCCCCGGCATCGACCAGGAGCACTTCGCCAAGCACGCCGAGGAGGCCAAGGCCGGCTGCGCGGTCTCCAAGGCGCTCGCGGGCGTCGGCGAGATCACGCTCACCGCGACGCTGGAGGATTAGCCGGCGGCGGCCTCGAGGGCTCGCAGCACGTCGGCCCGCAGGTCGCCGGCGTCCTCGAGGCCGACGCTGAAGCGCACGAACCCGGGCGAGACGTCGTCGGTTCCCCAGCGCGCGCGGCGCTCGGCCGAGCTGTGCACGCCACCGAAGCTCGTGGCCTCGGCGACGATCCGCAGCGCGCCGAGGAACACCTGCGCGCGCTCCTGCGCGCCCAGGTCGAAGCACAGCACGGAGCCGAAGCCCGGGTGGCGCACGCTCGCGACGTCGTCGCGGGCGCGAAGCACGGTGGCGAGCGCGCGCGCTGTCGCATCCTGGCGTTCGACGCGGACGTGCAGCGTGGCCAGCGAGCGGTGCGCCAGCCAGACCTCGAACGGGCCGGGGATCGCGCCGGTCAGCCCTCGCCACGTGCGCAGGGCGGCGGCGCGCTCGGGGTCGGCCGCGGCGACGCATCCCAGCACGAGGTCGCTATGACCGGTGAGGTGCTTGGACGCGCTGGACACCGAGAGGTCGGCCCCGAGCTCGAGCGGGCGCTGGTTCAGGGGCGTGGCCAGCGTGTTGTCGACGGCCAGCCCCGCGCCCGCGGCGTGCACCGCCTGCGCGAGCGCCGCGACGTCGAGCACGTCCAGGCCGGGATTGGACGGCGTCTCGACCCAGACGAGCGTCGCGCCGGGCAGCGCGGCGCGCACGGCCTGCTCGTCGGTGGGGACCCAACGGATCTCCACCCCCCGGGGCGCGAGGTGCTCGGTGGCGAGCTTGCGCACCACCGGGTAGCCGTCGGAGGGCAGGACGAGCACGTCGCCGTCGCCCAGGGCGGGCAGCAGCACCGCCGCACACGCCGCGGCGCCCGAGGCGAAGACCACGGTCTCGCCGCCCTCGAGCTCAGACAGTGCGGCCTCGTAGGCGGTCCAGGTCGGGTTGGCGTAGCGCCCGTAGCCGTAGGGCGAGGCATCGCTTGGGCCGGCGAGGTGAAACGGCGCGGCGAACACGGGGCCGGGCAGATAGGGCTCGCCCTGCCGCGCCGGCGGCAGGCCCGCGTGGACGACGCGCGTGGCGGGCCGCAGCCGGTCGCTCATGGCTCGGATCCTAGTCTCCGGCGATTCGCCGCAGTGGGGACACAAGCGATGACAGCGCGCCCGCTTGCGGGGATACTCCGCGTGTGGATGCGGGCGCGGACACCTGTGCGGCGTGCGGGACCGAGAACCCCGATGGGGCCCGGTTCTGCATGGGCTGTGGCGTGGCCAACCGGTCCGCGTGCCCCGCGTGCGGCGAGGCGGCGCCCGCGGCGGCGCGCTTCTGCATGAGCTGCGGCACCGCGCTGGCCGCAGCGCCCGCAGCTCCCGCAGCGCCCGCCGTGATCGCAGCGCCGTCGCCCACCGACGACCAGCGGCGCACCGTGACGGTCCTGTTCGCCGACCTGTCGGGCTTCACCGCGGTCTCCGAGCGCCTGGACCCCGAGGCCGTCCGCCAGATCACCGAGCGCAGTCTGCGCGGCCTCGCCGGGGAGGTCGAGCGCTACGGCGGGACCGTGGACAAGTTCATCGGCGACAACGTGATGGCGCTCTTCGGGGCTCCGCGCGCCCACGAGGACGACCCCGAGCGGGCGGTGCGCGCCGGGCTGGCGATGCAGGCGGTGATGACCGAGATCAACGCCGACCTCGAGCGCTCCTACGGCGTGCGCTTCGACCTGCGCGTGGGGGTGAACACCGGTGACGTGATGGCCGGCGCCGTGGTGGACGCCTACACCGTGATCGGCGACGCCGTCAACGTCGCCGCACGGCTGACGAGCGCCGGGGCGCGGGGCTCGGTCACCGTCGGCGAGCTCACCTGGCGCGCCACCCGCCACTGCGTCGCCTACAACCCGCTCGACGCGCTGGAGCTGAAGGGCAAGGCCGACCCGGTCGCCGCGTGGGAGGCGCTGGAGCTGCTCACACCGCAGTCCGCGCGCCGCGGGGCGACCGCCAGCGCGGCCCCGCTCGTCGGCCGCGAGGACGAGCTGGCCGCGCTGCAGTCGCTGTACCGGCGGGTCGCCCGCGAGGGGCAGCCCCACCTCGTGACCGTCGTCGGCCAGGCCGGGGTGGGCAAGTCGCGTCTGCTGAGCGAGCTCGCGCCCCGCCTCGCCGACGAGACGCCGGCGCCGGTGCTGCGCCAGGGCCGCTGCCTGGCCTACGGCTCGGGCATCGTCTACTGGGCGCTCGGCGAGATCGTGCGCGCCGAGTGCGCCATCGACGCCGACGACTCCGCGCCCGCCGCGTGGGAGAAGCTCGCGGCCCGGGTCGACGAGCTGCTGGGCCGCGGCGCCGAGCAGTCCGCGCCCGGCGCGGCGCTCATCGGGCGCCTGCTCGGCATCGACGATCCGGCGGCCGCACCCGGCGAGGCGGTCGACGAGGCTGCGGAGCACCTGCGCGAGACGTTCTTCACCACCGTGCGCTCGCTCATGGAGGGCATGGCGCGCGACCGGCCGGTGGTGGTGGTCTTCGAGGACATCCATTGGGCCGACCAGGGCATGCTCGACCTGATCGAGCACGTAGCCCAGTGGGCGCGTGGGCCGCTGCTGATCGTCGCCCTGACCCGCGACGAGCTGCTCGAGCGCCGCAGCGGATGGGGGAGCGGGCGCCGCGCGACGAAGCTGTTCCTCGAGCCGCTGGACGCCGGCGACGTGCGCGTGCTGGTGGACGCGCTGCTGCCCGCCTCCACCAGCGCCGAGACCGCCGCGGAGGTGGCCGAGCGTGCCGGCGGCAACCCCCTGTTCGCCGAGGAGATGGCGCGCCGCCTGGCCGACGAGCGCGGCGCGACCGTGGCCGAGCTGCCCGACACCGTCCACGCGCTGCTGGCGACGCGGCTCGACGGCCTCGCCCCGTTCGAGCGCCGGCTCGTGCAGCAGGCGGCGGTGATCGGGCGGACGTTCTGGCCCGACGCGCTCGCCCCGCTCGCCGCCGCGGAGGGCGAGGACCTGCAGAGCACGCTGGACACGCTGCGCGACAAGGACATCATCGTCCCCGGCGAGGGCCGCCGCCTGGCCGGCGAGCCCGAGCTCGCCTTCAAGCACGTCCTCATCCGCGACGTCGCCTACTCGATGCTCCCGAAGGCCGCGCGGGCCCGCAAGCACTTCGAGGTCGCCGCGTTCGTCGAGGACCGAGCGGGCGACCGGGCCGATGAGGTCGTCGCGCTGCTGGCCGAGCACTACGGCCGCGCGGCGTCGCTCGGCGCGGTGGCCCAGCTGCCGGCGCCCGAGCTGACCCCGATGCGCGCCGGCGCGCTGCGCTTCCTGGAGGCGGCGGGCGACGCGGCGGCGCGCTTCTTCTCCAACGAGGAGGCCTTCTTTCACTACAGCGCCGCGCTGGACCTCCTGGGCGATGACGACACCGACGCCAACGCGCGCGTGGCCGACAAGCAGGGGGACGTCGCGCTGCGCCTCGGGCGCACCGACGCGGCACTCGCGGCATGGCGCGCCTGCCTGGACTTCCACCGCCGGCGCGAGGACCCGGAGCGCGTCGGCCGCACGCTGCGCAAGCTCGGCGGCGCACTCGCGCAGCAGGGCGAGCGCCGCGAGGCGATCGAGCACTACCAGCAGGGGATGAACCTGCTCAAGGGCGGGCCCCCGTCGCCCGAGCTCGTTCGCCTCTACGAGGACGCCGCCTGGCTGTACGTGCTCTCCGGCGACAACATGCTCGCGATCTACGCCTCGGAGAAGGCGCTGCGCCAGGCCCAGCAGCTCGGCGAGGCGGCTACGGTCAGCCGCGCGCACGGCATCTTCGGACGGGTCTTCAGCCGGATCGGCGACGCCGAGCGCGCGCGCGAGAACCTCGGTCGCGCCGTCGACCTCGCCCGCGAGCACGACGAGCTCGAGGTCGTGCTGGCGCAGCTGGCGCTCGGCAACCACCTCGAGATGGCGGAGGCCGATTACGGCAGCGCACAGGCCACCTACGCCGATGCGCTGGCGCTGGCACAGCGCATCGGCGACGTGCCCAGCCAGGTCGAGCTGCACGCCGCCCTGGCCCAGCTCGCCGTGCACCGGGCCGACTGGGCGGCGGTGGAGGCGCTCAGCGACGCCAGCGCGGAGCTCGCCGAGCGCGAGGGCCTCGTCCTCAAGCTCTGCCTGCCCTATGCCCTGCGCGGCCTGCTGCACTGGCGCGCCGGCGAGTGGGAGGCCGCGATCGCGCGCTACCGGCGCGCAGTCGAGCTGGCCGAGGACGTCGGCTGGTCTGAGGTCACATTCCACGCGCTCAGCGGGCTGGCGATCGTGCTGCGCGACAGCGACGACCACGAGGCGGCCCTCGAGACCCTGGACCGCGCGCTGCAGGTCGCAGAGCGCGCCGGGCTGACCGTGCAGGCGATCCAGGGGCTGGCCAACCGCGCGGTCGTCTTCGCGCTCGCCGACCAGATGCGCAGTGCGCGCGCCGACGCCCACCGCGCCGCCGAGCTGGCCGGACGCCTGCGCTCGCCGATCGCGAGCGTCGCGGTGCTGGAGGCCGGCGGCGCCTCGTCCCCGCTGGCCGCCGACGCGGCCGAGGGCCTGGACCGCGCCGCCCAGGGCTGGACCGAGCTGGGACGACCGCTGGACGCCGCACGCTGTCGCCATCTGGCGGCCGCGATCCTGCACCGCGAGAACCCGGAGGCGGGCGCCGCCGCCTACGCGCTCGCCGCGGACGCCTTCGAGCGCCTGGGTGTCCTGCACCTGGCGGCGCGCACGCGCAACCTCGCGCCGACCGGCGGCGCCTGAGCCGGACCGGCGGGGTGCCGGCCTCCTACACGGCGGCGGCCACCATCGAGCCGAGGGCCCGCTGGGCCATGCCGGCGAAGTCGGGGCGGTGTGCCTCGATCGACAGCCGCAGAAGCGCGCCCGTCTTCGGCGCCCGCGCGCCCACGCGGCGCACGTCGCGGCCGCTGAAGGTCACAAGCGTCATGTCGGTCAGCGCGGACACCGTGGCCGTCGGGAACTCGGCGGCCGCGAGCGCGCCGAACACGTCGCCGGGACCGAGCTCCGCCACCCGCTCACCGGCGCGGCGGACCTGGGCGCGGCCGGTCTCGACGACGACGAGGTCGCCGGAGAACGGGCCGTCGAGGAGCAGGCGGCCGCCCTCGGGGACCCGCAGCTCGGACGCGTGCGGGGCGATCTGAGCGATCTGGTCGAACGTCAGCGGGGCGAACAGCGGCAGTGCGGCGAGGCGGTCTGTCTCCATGCTGGCCTTTCCGGTGGGGAGGTTCACCCACAGGACGTGACCGGACGACGAACACCGTTCATGGCGGGCGTACGGGCTCGAACAGACGGCCATGTGCAACCGCGCGGCCCGTACCCTCGGGCCGATGCCGACCCCCGTCGAGCTCGTCGAGCGTCTCTACGGCCGCTGGAACGCTGGCGCGCTCGCGGACGCCGAGGACGTCGTCGACCCCGCGGTGGAGCTGCTGCAGGACCCTCTGGTGCCCAACGCTGCGACGCTGCACGGCCGCGAGGGCTGGCGCTGCTGGGCCGCCCGCTGGGGGGAGCGCTACGAGGATCTGCGGATCACGCCCGACGCGGTCGTCCGGATCGACGCCGAGCACGTCCTCGCGTTCGTGTCGATCGCCGCGACGCCCGTGGGAGCGCAGCGCCCCCTGACGTGGGCCGCCGCGCACGTCTGGACGGTGCGCGCGCAGCGCATCGCCGGCTGGCAGGCGCACCTGGACCTCGACGCCGTGCGGGCCACGCTCGACGCGCCCGACGGCTGAGTCCTGAGACCTACTCCGGGGTGGGCTCGTCGACGGCGGGCTGGTCCAGCGCACCGCCGGGCTCGGGCGGCCCGTCGGGGGCGGGGGGCGCAGCCTCCTCGGCCCCGGCGCCCAC
>JACCQW010000290.1 GCA_013813955.1 Solirubrobacterales bacterium | reverse complement strand
CGCGCGAGGAGCGTGACCAGCGCCGCGCGGCGCGCCCCCGGCACCGACCGGGCGCTGCAGCAGGTCGACAAGGCCCGCCGCGCCGCGGGCGTCGGGTCGCCGTTCCCGGTGATCGGCTACGACGACCTCACCGCCGCGCAGATCGCCGACCGCCTCGACGACCTCAAGCCCGCCGAGCTGCGCAAGGTGCGCGACCACGAGCGGCGCAACGCGAACCGCAAGTCCGTCCTCGGATCGATCGAGAGGAAGCTCGGCTAGAGCCCCGTTCCGAGGTCCGCCGCAGGAGGGTGAGGCCCTAGTGTGGGGGCCATGTCGTCGCCCACCTTCACCCGTCCCGAGCGCGGAGCCGAGCTGGACCTGCGCGTCGACGCGCTGGCCTACGGCGGCAACGGCGTCGCGCGACTGGAGGGCTACGTCGTCTTCGTGCAGGGCGCGATCCCGGGCGACCGCGTGCGCGCGGTCGTCACCAAGCGCAAGAAGGCTTACGCCGAGGCGCGCACGGTCGAGGTGCTCGAGCCCAGCGCCGAGCGCGTCGCGCCCGTGGCCGACCATCCGGGCGCGCCCTGGCAGGTACTGCCCTACGAGCGCCAGCTCGAGGTCAAGCAGGAGCAGGTCGGCGACGCGCTGACGCGCATCGGCCACCTCCAGGGCTACGCGCTGGACGAGATCGTCCCCGCGGTGCAGCCCTGGCGCTATCGCAACAAGCTGGAGTACTCGTTCGGCACCGGGCCCGGCGGCGAGCTGGTCTGCGGCTTCCACGCGCCCGGCTCCTGGCACGAGATCGTGCCGGTCGCCGACTGCGTGCTGGCCTCCGAGCGCGGCAACGCGGCGCGCGAGCAGGTGCTCGCCTGGTGTCGCGGGCGCGGCCTGACCGCGATGGACCGGCGTACCCGCGAGGGCACGCTGCGCAACCTCGTCGTGCGCGAGGGCCGGCGCACCGGCCAGCTGCAGGTCCGGCTGGTGACGGGCGGGACCGGATCGGATGCGATGGACACCGACGGCCTGGCCGCGGCGGTGGACTGCGAGGGCCTGATGTGGACGCGGACGGACGGTCTCGGCGAGACCACCCAGGGCGGTCACAACCAGATCGTGGCCGGTGCGCCCGCGCTGGAGGAGGAGGTCGGCGGCCTGCGCATCGCGATCTCGCCCTACGCGTTCTTTCAGACGAACACCGAGATGGCCGAGCGGCTCTACGCGGTCGCCGGCGAGTTGGCCGACCTGCAGGGCTGGGAGCGCGTGTTCGACCTGTACTGCGGCATCGGGACGGTCGGGCTGAGCCTCGCCGCGCGCGCGGGCGAGGTCTGGGGGCTGGAGATCGTCGAGGAGGCCGTCGCCGACGCGATCGCGAACGCACGGCGCAACGAGATCGACAACGCGCGCTTCTTCGCCGGCGACGTGCGGCTGGCGCTGCGCGAGCTCGTCGAGAAGGCCAGCCGTCCCGACGTCTGCGTCATCGACCCGCCGCGCTCCGGCCTGTCACAGAAGGTGGTGCGCCGCATCATCGAGGCCTCCCCGCGCCGCATCGTCTACGTCTCCTGCAACCCGACGACCCTGGCGCCCAACGCCGCCCAGCTCGTCGAGGCCGGCTACGCGCTGCGCCGCGTCGTCCCCGTCGACATGTTCCCACAGACGCCGCACATCGAGTGCGTCGCGCTGCTCGAACGGGCGCCGTGAGACCCGGGTTGCCTACCGCTCGCGCAGCCAGGCGAACAGGAATCCGCTGAGCGCCAGGACGGCGCCGAGCTCGGCGACCAGCGCGAAGGTCACACCCGCGCGCAGGGTGGGCTCGGTGTAGTCGAAGAGCACGCTCGCGCGTGAGATGGCCAGCGAGACCAGCGCGCCGAGCGTGAGGCCGAGCCCCGCCAGGGCGGCGAGGACCGCCACGTGCCGGCGCGACGCGGCGAGCGCCAACGAGATCGCGGCGGCGGCGACGGCGTTGAGCACGAACAGCGTGCTGATGGTGGGAACCGGGTTCAGCGGGCCCTCGTACTGCTGCAGATGGATGCCGCCCTCGAGCAACAGGAAGGCGATCGCGGCGAAGCGCAGCAGGTCCGACGGGTGCAGGCGAGGCGATGCGCTCACTTCACGACGACCGTGCCCGTCATGAACGCGTGAAACTCGCAGACGTAGGCGTAGGTCCCGGGCTCCTTCAGGGTCAGCACCCGGCTCTCGCCCTTCCCGAGGTCGCCCGTCTGCAGGCCGTCGGCCGTGGCCGTGTGGGGAGCGGCGTCCTCGTTGGTCCACTCGACCTTGCTGCCCGCCGTGACGGTCACGGTCTCCGGGACGTACTTGAAGTCCTTGATGGCCACCCTGACCAGCCCGTTCTGAGGAGCGCCGGACGCAGGCTCCGGGACGGAGGCCGGCTGACCGCCGCCGGCCGCGCCTTCTCCGCTCAGGGAGATCACGAGGGTCGACCCGATCGCGATGACCAGCGCGGTCACGATGGTCGGCACGAGCAGGCGGGCATCTTCCAGGAGCGGTTTCACGGGTCTATCTACGGGAGCGCACGAACTGCGGTTCACGACCCGCGGGCAGGAGAAGCGGCCGCGAGCAGGAACTCAAGCCGGGCCGCCGTCGCAGCGATGCCACGACGATCAACCAACACACAGGGGAGCCAGATCCTGGGAGGGGTGCTGGCCGGACTCGGAGGGGCCGTGCTCGGCGCCGCGCTCGCGTGCGTCGTCGCCGCGCTCACCGTGCCGGCGGCGCTGGCCGGCGTGCCCGGGGCGCTCGACGACCTCGTCCCCGGCGCCGAACCAGCGATCGAGGGCCACTCGGCCGCGGCCGCGCTGCCCTTCGCGACCGTCTCCACGCGGGGCCCGATCATCCCGGGGTCGATGGTCTCCGCCGCGGGCACCTTCGCCTCGGCCACCGCATCGCGGTCCGAGCCGCGCGAGGGGGACGACGCGCCGCCCGCGCCGCGGCCGGTGCTGCCGGTGAAGGGCGTGGTGCCGCACTGCGGGGACTTCGCCTGCCCCCGGCCGGGCCACCGCCACAACGGGCTGGACCTCACCGCCCCCGCCGGGACGCCCGTGCGTGCCGCCGAGGACGGCCGCGTTGCGCTGCTGCGCGACACGGGCGGCTACGGCAACTTCGTCTGCCTGCAGCACCGCCGGCGGCTGGCCACCTGCTACGCGCACCTGGACGCGTTCGACGACGGGCTGGCCGTGGGGCGCCTCGTCCTCCGCGGCGCCCGCGTCGGGACGGTCGGCAGCACCGGCGTGAGCTCCGGGCCGCACCTGCACTTCGAGGTGCGCCGCGGACCGGCCGCATGCGTTACGTGCGCGACCGATCCCGAGCGCTTCCTGAC
>JACCQW010000264.1 GCA_013813955.1 Solirubrobacterales bacterium | reverse complement strand
GCGCGCTCGCGAGCGCGCACATCGCCGTCGCGGTGGCCGGCGGGGCGCTCTTCACCGCCGCCGTGGTCTTCGGGCTCATCATCATGACCTCCAAGTAGCCGCCACGGCGGCAATCCGCAGGCCCGGCCGATCGCGGGCCTCAGACGCCGGGCTGGGGCATCTCGGGCGCGATCGCGCCGGGCTGCTGCGCGTCGGCGTAGTCCAGGCCGCGCAGGACCTTGGCGGGGGCGCCGGCCGCGATCGAGTACGCGGGGATGTCCTGGGTGACCACGCTGTTGGCCCCGACGACGCAGCGCTCGCCGATCGTCACCCCGCTCGTGACGACCACGTTGGCGCCGCACCAGACGTTGTCGCCGATCCGGGTCGGGCCCTTGGAGGTGAACCCCTGCCACGTGACCGGCAGCGACGAGTCGTCGAAGCGGTGGTTGCCGTCGGTGACGAAGCAGCCGTTGGCGAACATGCAGTTCGCCCCGATCTCCACGAGGTCCGTGGCGGCGACCATCACGCCCAGGTTCAGGAAGGTGCCCTCGCCGATCCGCACCCGCGCCGCGCCGGGCGCGGTGATCCAGACGCCGGGCTCCAGCAGCACGTGGCGGCCGATCTGCAGGCGGCCCTCGTCGAGCGCCTCGAGCACGTTGCCGTGCACCGGCCAGCGCACGAACGCCTCGCGGCGCAGGAAGTGCCAGTGGATGCGCGCGCGGTTCCACGGCAGCACGTTGCGCTCATACCAGCGCCACTTCTGCGCCCACTGCCTGGCCTGGTGCGCGAGGTCGCTCACCCCGCGGAGGCTACGAACTCCGCCAGCGCTTCGCCGCCCGAGCCGACGACCGGCGGCCCGTGGGCGAGCAGCAGGTGCTGCGGCTCGAGCTCGAGCAGGTGGCCCTCGGCGAGCAGGTTGGAGCTCACCGGCTTGTGGATGTTCGGGTGCTCGCGCAGCCAGCGGTGGACACCGGGGATGATCTCCTGCATGCCGGTTCGGGTACCCGGTCCATCAGCGAAATCACGAACGAGAGGAACGGGACATGACCGACGTGTCTATTCAGGCGACCGAGAACGGGCCGCTGAAGGTCAGGGGCCCCATCGAGCTGACCGACGCCGAGGGCGGCCACATCGAGGTCCAGAGCGAGACCGTCTTCCTCTGCCGGTGCGGCGGCTCGATGAACAAGCCCTTCTGCGACGGGACCCACTCGAAGGTCGGCTTTCAGGGCGCCACAGCGGCCGTGCGCGAGGCGGAGGAGAGCTAGATCAGGCCGCGGCGGCCACCTTCTTGCGCCCGCGCCTGGCCTTCGGCGCGGCGGGGGACACACCCGCCTCCAGCAGGAAGCGCCCGGTGTGCGAGCCGGGCGTGCCCGCGACCTCCTCCGGCGTGCCGGAGGCCACCACGGTCCCGCCCTCCTCCCCACCCTCCGGGCCCATGTCGATCAGGCGGTCGGCGGTCTTGATGACGTCGAGGTTGTGCTCGATCACGACGATCGAGTTGCCGGCGTCGGTCAGGCGGTGCAGCACGTCCAGCAGCCGCTGCACGTCGGCGAAGTGCAGGCCGGTCGTCGGCTCGTCGAGGATGTACAGCGTGCGGCCGGTGGCGATCTTCGACAGCTCGGTGGCCAGCTTCACGCGCTGTGCCTCTCCGCCCGACAGCGTCGTCGCGGGCTGGCCGAGGCGGATGTAGCCCAGCCCGACGTCGTTGAGCGTCTCCAGGCGGCGGCGGATCTTCGGGATGTGCACGAAGAAGTCCAGCGCCTCCTCGACCGGCATGTCCAGGACGTCGGCGATCGTCTTGGACTTGAAGCGGATGTCCAGCGTCTCGCGGTTGTAGCGCTTGCCGTGACACTGCTCGCAGGGAACGTAGACGTCGGGCAGGAAGTGCATCTCGATCTTGATCTGACCGTCGCCGCGACAGACCTCGCAGCGCCCGCCCTTGACGTTGAACGAGAAGCGCCCGGGCTTGTAGCCGCGCGCCCGCGCCTCCTGGGTCTTGGAGAACAGGTCGCGGATCACGTCGAACAGGCCGGTGTAGGTGGCCGGGTTGGACCGCGGCGTGCGCCCGATCGGCGACTGGTCGACCTGGATGATCTTGTCCAGCTGGTCCAGCCCGAGGACCGCGGTGTGCGTGCCGGGCCGCGTGCGCGCCCGGTGCAGCCGGTTGGCCACCGACTTGAACAGCACCTCGTTGACCAGGGTCGACTTGCCCGACCCCGAGACCCCGGTCACGCAGGTCAGCGTCCCCAGCGGCACCTTGACGTCGACCTTCTTGAGGTTGTGCTGCGCCGCCCCGCGGATCTCCACGTGGCCCGACGGCCTGCGGCGCACGCCCGGCACGTTGATGGCCAGCGTCCCCGCCAGGTACTGGCCGGTCAGCGACTCCTCCACGCGCTGGACCTCTGCGGCCGTGCCCTGCGCCACGATCCTCCCGCCGTGCTCGCCGGCGCCCGGCCCGAGGTCGATCAGGTGGTCGGCCGCACGCATCGTCTGCTCGTCGTGCTCGACCACGATCACCGTGTTGCCCAGCTCGCGCAGGCGCTCCAGCGTCGCGATCAGCTTGGAGTTGTCGCGCTGGTGCAGGCCGATCGAGGGCTCGTCGAGGATGTAGAGCACGCCGACCAGCGACGAGCCGATCTGCGTGGCCAGGCGGATGCGCTGTGCCTCGCCGCCCGACAGCGTCGCCGCCGCGCGGTCCATCGACAGATAGCCGATCCCGACGTTCTCCAGGAAGGCCAGGCGCTCCTCGATCTCGCGGATGATCAGGCGCGCGATGTGGCGCTCGGTCTCCGTGAGACCCACCTCGTCCAGCCAGGCCATCGCGCGGCGCACGGAGAACGCGGTGAACTCGTGGATCCCCAGCCCGCCGACGAGCACCGCCCGCGACTCCGGGCGCAGCCGCGAGCCGTTGCAGGCCGGGCACGGCCGCACGCTCATGAACTCTTCGATCTTCTCACGCGACCACTCCGAGTCCGTCTCGCGGTAGCGGCGCTGCAGGTTGGGGACGATTCCCTCGAAGCGCGTCGCGTACGAGCGCTGGCGCCCGTAGCGGTTGCGGTAGGAGACCCTGATCGGCTCCCCGTTCGTGCCCGACAGGAACAGGTCCCGGTCGGCCTCCGGGAGGTTCTGCCACGGCGCCGAGAGGTCGACCCCGTAGCGCTTGGCGATCGACTCGGTGATCTGCTCGTAGTAGTTGGAGGCGCTGTTGGCCCATGGGGCCAGCGCACCCTCGCCGATCGACAGCGACGCGTTGGGGACCACGAGATCGGGATCGATCTCCATCTGCGATCCCAACCCGGTGCAGCGCTCGCAAGCGCCGTGCGGCGAGTTGAACGAGAAGATCCGCGGCTCGAGCTCGGGCATCGACGTGCCGCACTTCAGGCACGCGAAGCGCTCCGAGAACGTGAGGATCTGGGCGGGCTCGTCCGGCTGCCCGCCGGGTGGCGGTACGAGCTCCACCTCGATGATCCCGTCGGCCAGTGCCACGGCGGTCTCCACGGAGTCGGCCAGGCGCTTGCGGACCTCGTGGCGCATCGCGAGGCGGTCGACGACCACCGAGACGTCGTGCTTGTACTTCTTGTCGAGGTCGATCGGATCCTCGAGCAGGCGCAGCTCGCCGTCGACCTTGACCCGCGTGTACCCGTCGGCGCGCAGCTCCTCGAAGACCTTGCCGTACTCGCCCTTGCGCCCGCGGACGATCGGCGCCATGACCATGAAGCGCGTGCCCTCCTCCAGCTCCATGACCTGGTCGACGATCTGCTCGACGGTCTGGCCCTCGATCGGCGCACCGCAGACGTGGCAGTGGGGGTGGCCGACCCGCGCCCACAGCAGGCGCAGGTAGTCGTAGATCTCGGTGACCGTGCCCACGGTCGAGCGGGGGTTGCGCGACGTCGTCTTCTGGTCGATCGAGATCGCCGGCGACAGGCCCTCGATCGAGTCGACGTCGGGCTTGTCCATCTGGCCCAGGAACTGGCGCGCGTATGCCGACAGCGACTCGACATAGCGACGCTGCCCCTCGGCGTAAAGGGTATCGAAGGCCAGCGACGACTTGCCCGAGCCGGACAGGCCGGTCAGGACCACCAGCGCTTCGCGCGGCAGCGAGAGGGAGACATCCTTGAGGTTGTGCTCGCGAGCACCGGAGACGATCAGTCGATCGTGTTTGGCCACCGATCCATTGTAGGCCGGCGAACAGACGTTCGCGCGAGGTTGAGCCCGCACTTTGCGGGCGCTCGCTCTACAGCTGCGCTACCCGTCGACGGTGGCGTAGACCTCGTCGAGCAGGGCTTCGCGGTCGGCGAGATCGAAGTTCTCCGCCAGGTAGCGGTCGGTCTCGGCGCGTGACTGGCCGTTGAGCGCCATGTTCAACGCGATCAGCCGAGCGCCCTCGACATCCTCGCCGGCGACCTTCCCCGCCTCGGCGTCGTCGACCGAACCGCCTACCGTCGACCCAGACACGGCTTCGGGC
>JACCQW010000263.1 GCA_013813955.1 Solirubrobacterales bacterium | reverse complement strand
GTGGGCTTTCTCGACCGCGCCCAGAACGCCGACGGTGGCTTCGGCGCCGATCGCGGCCAGGCGTCCAACCAGCTGCACTCCAGCTGGGCGGTGCTGGGGCTGGGCGCCGCGGGCCGCGACCCCCGGGGCGTGCGGCGCAACGGGCGCTCGGCGGTCGACTACATGGTCGCCGACATCGGACGCATCCGCGGGATCGCCGACCTCGAGCGCACGATCCTCGCCCTCGTCGCCGCGCGGCGCTCGCCGCGGTCGGTGCGCGGGCGCAATCTCGTCGCCGAGCTCGTGCGCAAGCGCCGCCGCGACGGGTCCTTCGCCGGGCAGGTCGCGTTCACGTCGTTCGGCATCTATGCGCTGCGCGCCTCCGGCCGGCAGGCCACCGACCCGACGGTCCGCGCGGCCGCGCGCTGGGTCGCGCGCGAGCAGAACACCGACGGCGGCTTCAACTTCCTGCGCAAGGGCGGGCCCAGCGGGATCGACGACACCGCCGCTGCGCTGCAGGGCCTGGTTGCGGCGGGACGGGTGCGCACCCCGGCGGTCACGCGCGCCGCGGTGTTTCTCGCCGCGCAGCAGAACCCCGACGGCGGCATGCCGCTGGCCAAGGGCGGCGCGTCCAACGCGCAGTCGACCGCGTGGGCGGTCCAGGGCCTGCTGGCCGCGCGGCGCGACCCCGACCGCGTGCGCCGCGACGGCGCGCGCTCCCCGCTGGCCTACCTGCGCTCGCTGCAGACCGCGTCCGGCGCGGTGCGCTATTCGCGCACGAGCAGCCAGACGCCGGTGTGGGTCACCGCTCAGGCGCTCACCGCTCTGGCGCGCAAGCCGTTTCCGATCGCGCCTCCCAGACCGCGCGCACGCGCCGGTGCGGCGCCGGCGCCCACCGGGTTCTTCGCCTCGCCGGCACGGGCCGCCGGAGTCCTCGCCGCCCTGCTGATCGGGTAGGTTCGTCGCCGCATGAAGGTCGGAGTCCCCAAGGAGACCGCCGAGGGCGAGCGCCGTGTCGCGCTCGTGCCCGATGTCGTGCGCAAGCTCGCGGCCAAGGAGCTCGAGGTGATCGTCGAGGCGGGCGCGGGCGCCGAGGCCAAGCTGCTCGACAATGCCTACGGCGATGCCGGCGCCACCGTCGGCGGCGACGTCTGGAGCGCGGACGTCATCGTCAAGGTCGGCGCCCCCTCGGAGGAGGAGATCGCGAAGGTCGGCTCCAGCAGCGTCCTGATCGGCTTCCTGGGCCCGCTGACCAGGCCGCAGACCACGAGCGCGCTGGCCTCCGCGGGCGCGACCGCCTTCGCCATGGAGGCGATCCCGCGCATCTCGCGGGCGCAGTCGATGGACGCGCTGTCCTCGCAGTCCAACGTCGCGGGCTACAAGTCGGTGCTGCTGGCCACCGAGCACCTGGGGCGCTTCCTGCCGATGATGATGACCGCCGCCGGCACGATCCCGCCCGCGAAGGTGCTCGTGCTGGGGGCCGGCGTCGCGGGCCTGCAGGCGATCGCCACCGCGCGGCGCCTGGGCGGCCAGGTCACCGGCTACGACGTGCGCGCCGCGGTGGCCGAGCAGGTGCAGTCGCTGGGCGCGACGTTCCTCGAGCTGGAGGCGGGCAAGGGCGCCGAGGGCGAGGGCGGCTACGCGCGCGAGCTCACCGACGAGGAGAAGGCCGCCCAGCAGCAGGAGCTGACCGACAAGATCGCCACCTTCGACGTCGTCATCACCACGGCGCTCGTGCCCGGGCGCCCCGCCCCGCGGCTGGTCAGCGCCGAGGCCGTCGAGGGGATGAAGCCGGGCAGCGTGATCGTCGACCTCGCCGGCGAGGCGGGGGGCAACTGCGAGCTGACCCAGCCCGGCCAGGTCGTCGTCGAGCACGACGTGACGATCGTCTCCCCGCTGAACATCGCCTCCTCGATGCCCGAGCACGCCTCCTCGCTGTACGCGCGCAACGTCCAGGCGGTGCTCGAGCTGATCGTGGACGACGAGGGGGCGCTGCACCTGGACTTCGACGACGAGATCGTCGCCGGCGCGTGCATCGTGCGCGACGGCGAGATCGTGCACGAGGCCGCCCGCAAGACCGTGGAGGAGGCCGGCTGATGTCCGAATCGCTCTCGATCCTGCTGGTCGCGGCCGCGGAGGGCGGCGAGCCCTCGCGGCTGGTGACGAACCTCGCGCTGCTGGTCGTCTCCGGGTTCGTCGGCTACGCGGTGATCTCCAAGGTGCCCAACACGCTGCACACGCCGCTGATGTCGGGCACCAACGCGATCCACGGGATCGTCGTCCTCGGCGGCCTGCTGCTGCTGGCCACCGGCTCGGACCTCGGGACGGGCACCAAGGTCATCCTCTTCGTCGCGCTGGTGTTCGGGGCGATCAACGTCATCGGCGGCTTTGTCGTCACCGACCGCATGCTGGAGATGTTCAAGGCCAAGCCCGCGCCGCCGCCCAGCGCGGACGACGCCGCCGAGGGAGAGTCCGCGTGACGCCGGTGGCCTCCGTCCTGACCGACGCCAACCTCAAGTCGGCGCTGTACATCCTCGCCTTCGCGCTGTTCATCTACGGGCTGTCGGGCCTGACCGGGCCGCGCACCGCGGTGCGCGGCAACCGCATCGCCGCCGTGGGCATGGTCATCGCGGTGGCCGCCACGCTGCTCGTCGACCCGATCAACAACATCGTGCTGATCGTGCTCGGCCTGCTCATCGGAGTCGCCGTCGGGGTGCCCGCCGCGCGTCAGGTGCGGATGACCGCGATGCCCCAGATGGTCGCGCTGTTCAACGGCGTTGGCGGTGGCGCGGTGGCCCTGATCGCCTGGGCGGAGTTCCGCGAGACCGGCGGCTTCGCCACGGAGCCGACCTACGTGGCGATCTTCTCGATCTTCTCCGCGCTGGTCGGATCGATCTCCTTCTGGGGCTCGAACATCGCCTTCGCCAAGCTCCAGGCGCTCATGAGCGGGTCGCCCAAGTCGCTCGGCGCGCTGCAGCTGCCCGTCCAGGTCGTGATCGGCGCGGTCGCGCTGGGCGCCGGGGTCTTCATGATCGCCGAGCCCCAGGACGAGATCTTCATGATCGCCCTGCTCGTGGCGGCCGGGATCGTCGGGGTCATGCTCGTGCTGCCGATCGGCGGGGCCGACATGCCGGTCGTCATCTCGCTGCTCAACGCGTTCACCGGCCTGGCCGCCGCGGCGGCCGGAGTGGCGCTGGACAACCAGGCGCTCATCGTCGCGGGCATGATCGTCGGCGCCTCGGGCACGATCCTCACCCAGCAGATGGCCATCGCCATGAACCGGACGATCACCTCGGTGGTCGTCGGCGGCTTCGGGGGCGACAGCGTAGCCGCCGGCCCGGGCGCGGACGGCGCTGAGGGCGGCACGGTGCGGTCGACGAGCGCCGCCGACGCGGCGATCCAGATGTCCTACGCACGCCAGGTCGTCGTCGTCCCCGGCTACGGCATGGCGGTCGCGCAGGCCCAGCACGCCGTGCGCGAGATGGCCAAGGTCCTGGAGGCCAAGGGCGTGGAGGTCAAGTACGCGATCCATCCTGTGGCGGGCCGGATGCCCGGTCACATGAACGTCCTGCTCGCCGAGGCCGACGTGCCCTACGAGCAGCTCAAGGAGATGGACGAGATCAACCAGGAGTTCGGCCGCACGGACGTCTCGCTGGTCATCGGCGCCAACGACGTGACCAACCCCGACGCGCGCAACAAGGCCGACTCGCCGATCTACGGCATGCCGATCCTCAACGTCGACGAGTCGGGCTCGGTCATCGTCCTGAAGCGCTCGATGAGCTCGGGCTACGCCGGGATCGAGAACCCGCTGTTCTACAACGACAAGACCCAGATGCTCTTCGGCGACGCGAAGGCCAGCGTCGGCGAGATCACCGCCGAGCTGGGCGCGCTGTAACGACCGCTCCGATGGCCCGCCCGCGCGAGCCGGTGGCGTGACCGGCATCGAGAACGCCGAGCGCCTCGTACTGCACGCACAGCCGGGCGCATCCGCGTACGTCCTCGAGCGCGACAACGAGGCGGTGGCCACGCTCGAGGATCACCGCACGCACGTCGAGATCGACTTCCCCGGCGGGGAGGCGGGCTGGCGGGTCGAGCCCTACGGCTCGGGCTGGCGCCTGGCGTTCACCCGGCGTGCGGGCGGCGAGCCGGTGGCGTGGTACGAGGGGCGCCGGATCCGCTCGGGCGGTCGCCTCGTCGTGGCGCCCGACCGCGAGTACGCGGTGCGCTCGGCGCGCCTCAAGCGCCTGGACTGGACGGTGCGAGACGGGCGGCGGCTGCTGCTCGATGCCCGGGGCGCGACGCGCGACGGAGCGCTGCGCAGCGAGATCGCGCTGCAGCGCGGGGCCCCGGACGAGCACGTCCTCGGTGTCGCTCTGGCGGCGATCGCGCTGCTGGGCTGGGTCTCCGCGACGGGGATGACGGGAATGCTCGTCGACGGGGACATCCCCGTGCCGTAGACAGGCCCGGCGGCACGGCGCGGCGTGAACGCCGTGCATCCATGCCGTGCATGAATCTGCGCTCACGCTCGCGCCCAGCGCCTCGTCTTGACTCCCGTAGTGTTCGGAACTCTGCTAGCCTGCCGCCCGATGAGTGTTCCGAACAGTCTCGTATCGGATCGCGTGTTCGCCGGGCTGCTCGAGGCCGTGCTCGCCGGGCGCTACGAGCCGGGCGAGAAGCTGCCCACCCAGCGGGCCCTGGCGGCGGACCTCGGCGTCACGATGGGGTCGCTGCGCGAGGCGCTCAAGCGCCTGGAGCAGATGGGGCTCGTCGACGTGCGCCACGGCGACGCGATGCGCGTGCGCGACTGGCGCGAGCACGGTGGGTTGGACGTGCTCGCTCACCTGCTGCTGCGCTCCGGCGGCCTGGACCGGGGGGTGCTCGCCGACATCCTCGAGGCGCGCACGCTCATGCTGCGCGAGCTCGCGGGCCTCGCCGCCGATCGACGCGACGCGGCGCAGGCCGCCCGGCTGGCCGAGCTGGCCGAGGCGATCGAAGCCGCGCCGGACGCGGGCGCCGCGGCGCAGGTGGACTTCGCATTCTTCACCGAGGTCGCGCAGGCCGCGGGCAACCTCGTCTTCGTGTTGATCCTCAACGCGATCCGCGCGTTGTACTTCGAGCATGCCGCGCTCATCCCGGTCACCGCGCGCCACGAGGAGCTCGCGCCGCTGTACGCCACGGCGGCGGCGGCGATCGGGGCGGGGGAGGCC
>JACCQW010000262.1 GCA_013813955.1 Solirubrobacterales bacterium | reverse complement strand
GCCCGACCCCGGCCCGCCGGCGCCCGGCCCGATGCCGCTGCCCGATCCACCCGCTCCCCCGGCCGAGCCCGATCCCGCGCCGCCGACCATCCACGTCCCGCCCGCCGCCGGCGCACCCGCCCCGCTGGACCCCGAGCGGACGGTCGCGATCCTCACCGATGTCCTCGACGACCTCGGCGCCGCGCACCACCGGCCGTTCTCCCGCGGCTGACGCCGGCCCAGCGGACGCCGCCGCCGCTGCGCGGCTCGCATAGCATCAGAAGCGCCCATGCCTCCACGCAGCCCACGCGCGACACCGCCGGAGACCTACGAGGAGAAGCTCGCCCGGCTGCACGAGCTGCGCGAGGCCGCGACGCACTCCGCTCCCGAGGCGGAGGCCAAGCAGCGCGACCGCGGCAAGCACACGGCGCGCGAGCGTGTCGAGAAGCTCCTGGACCCCGGCAGCTTCCAGGAGCTCGACACGTTCGTCCGCCACCGCACCACGGACTTTGAGATGCAGAAGAATCGCCCCTGGGGCGATGCGGTGGTCACGGGCCACGGGACGATCGACGGGCGGCGGGTCTGCGTCTTCTCCCAGGACTTCACGGTGTTCGGCGGGTCGCTGGGCGAGGTCATGGCCGAGAAGATGTGCAAGGTCATGGACCTGGCCGCGAAGATCGGCTGCCCGGTCATCGGCATCAACGACTCCGGCGGCGCGCGGATCCAGGAGGGCGTGGTCTCGCTGGGGGCCTACGGGAACGTCTTCGTGCGCAACGTCCAGTGCTCGGGCGTCGTCCCGCAGATCAGCCTGATCATGGGCCCGTGCGCGGGCGGCGCGGTCTACTCACCGGCGATCACCGACTTCATCTACATGGTCAAAGAGACCTCGCACATGTTCATCACGGGACCCGACGTCATCAAGACGGTCACCGGCGAGGAGGTCGGCTTCGAGGAGCTCGGCGGGGCGATGAGCCACAACACGAAGTCCGGCGTCGCGCACTTCGCCTGCGACGGCGAGGAGGAATGCCTGCAGGACGCGCGCTACCTGTTGAGCTTCCTGCCCTCCAACAACGTCGAGACGGCGCCGCGGGTCATGCCCACCGACGACCCGCAGCGGATGGACCCCGAGCTGGACTCCGTCGTGCCCGACAGCCCGACCAAGCCCTACGACATGCGCGACGCCGTGCGCCACATCGTCGACGACGGCGAGTTCTACGAGGTGCACGAGCACCACGCGACGAACATCATCTGCGGCTTCAGCCGTCTCGACGGCTACTCGGTCGGGATCGTCGGCAACCAGCCGGCGAGCATGGCCGGCGTCCTGGACATCGACGCCAGCGCCAAGGCGGCGCGCTTCGTGCGCACCTGCGACGCGTTCAACATCCCGATCCTCACGCTCTGCGACGTCCCGGGGTTCCTGCCCGGCACCACCCAGGAATGGGGCGGGATCATCCGCCACGGCGCAAAGCTGCTGTACGCGTTCACCGAGGCGACCGTCCCGAAGATCACGGTCATCACCCGCAAGGCCTACGGCGGCGCCTACGACGTCATGTCCTCCAAGCACCTGCTCGCGGACTTCAACTTCGCGTGGCCGATGTCGGAGGTCGCGGTCATGGGCCCCGAGGGCGCGGTCAACATCATCTACCGCCGCGACATCGCCAACTCGCCGACGCCCGACGAGCGCCGGGCGAAGCTCATCGACGACTACAAGGCGCACTTCGCCAATCCGTACTCGGCGGCCGAGCGCGGCTACATCGACGACGTCATCGTGCCCCACGAGACGCGCCCGAAGGTCATCACCGCGCTGCAGACGCTGCTGACCAAGCGTGTGGCGGGGCCGAAGCGCAAGCACGGCAACATCCCGCTGTAGCCATCGACACGCACGCATTGCTCTGGTGGATGTCCGACGAGCGCTTCCAGATCGGGGAGTCTGTGCCCCCCGGCTCGAGGCGGATGCCGAGCGCGTCGCCGTGAGCGCGGTCAGTATCTGGGAGACGTCGATCAAGCGCGCCCTTGGAAAGCTCCAGGCGCCAGCCGACATGCTCGAGCGCGTTTCGGCGACCGGCCTCGAGCTGTTGAGCATCAGCGCAGGGCACGCCGACCTCGCGGCTCCCTGCCCCTCCACCACCGAGACCCGTTCGACCGGCTGCTGGTCGCCCAGGCGCGGATCGAGCGACTCGCCCTCGTGACGCAGGACCGCCACCTGACGGCGCACGGGATCAAGGTGGTGTGGTGACCGGCGCTGTCTACGCGTCCAGGCCGGGAAGCGACTCCATGGGAAGCCCGCCGTGGAGCGCCCGAAGCTCCTCGAGGTCGAGGCGGTCCCGCGGCCGGTCCGCCAGGCGCTTGAACGAGACCAGGCTCCTCAGCCCCGCGATGAGAAACGTGCCGTCGCCGAGGTCGGCCCGCTCGGCGCCGGCGGCCACCGTGGCGTAGTCCAGCGGCGCCTCGCCCTCGCGCAGCAGGTCGACCAGCCCCCTGGAGGTCAGCAGCCGCGAGTGGGCCCGGCCGGTGAGGGCCGGCGGATCCAGCGCTCGCCCGTCGAGCGTCCAGACCGCATTCAGCGCGACGAGCGCGGCACCGCAGCGCCGGTCGTTGTCGTCGTCGGCGGGGATGAGCAGATCGACGTCCTCGGTCGCTCGGACGTAGCGGTGGGCGATGACCGCGAACCCACCGATGACCACAAAGCGGGCGCCCGCGCTCAGGAACGCGCTGGTGACCGCATCAAGCTCAGGATCGGGAACCGTCGGGCTCACGGCTGACGATCGCGCGCCGCAGGCGTGCCGCCTGAGCCGACAGACGCTGACCGCGGCGCAGGCGATCCTCCACCGGCTCCGCGCCGTCGCCGGCCAGGAGGGCGCGCTTGTCGGCGTTGATCTTCTCCCATGCGACGTGGCGGCTCGTGGTCAGGAGGGTCTTCGGCTGCGCGGTCATCGGCTTGCCGACATCGTACGCCCTGGAGGCGTCACATCGGGTCGGTCCGCGGACGTGACGCTGTGCAGGTCCTGGACGGTCCTCTTCGTGGTCGTGCTGCTCGCCGGCTGCGGCGGCGATGAGGAGCCGGCGGCGCGCGACGATCGCGCGAGCGACGTCGAGCGCGTCCAACAGCGGGTCTCGACCCACCCGCGCCACAGCCGCTGCCTGTCGCCGCTCCTGCCGCGGGAGGCCCGCGAGCCCGAACCGACCCGCTTAACCTGACGCCCCCGTCACCTTCGTGTACGCTGCCGCCGTGGACCACGATTTCGACTGGCTCGTCATCGGCTCGGGCTTCGGCGGCGGCGTCAGCGCGCACCGGCTGACCGAGAAGGGCTACAGCGTCGGCGTGCTGGAGGCCGGCCGGCGTTTCGGCGACGACGACTTCCCGAAGTCCACCTGGGATCTGCGGCGCTACTTCTTCGCCCCGCGCATCGGCCTGCGTGGCATCTTCCGCCTGTCGATCTTCAAGGACGTGACGATCGTCAGCGGCGCCGGCGTCGGCGGCGGCAGCCTCGGCTACGCCAACACCCTGTACCGCGCCCCCGCGCGCTTCTACGAGGACCCGCAGTGGCGCGCGCTGGGCAGCTGGGAGCGCGAGCTGGCGCCCCACTACGACGAGGCCGAGCGGATGCTGGGCGTCGTCTCGGTCGCCGCGGACGACCCCTCCGACGACCTGCTGCGCGAGTTCGGCCGGTCGCTGGGCGTCGAGGAGACCTACGCCAAGACCCGCGTCGGCGTCTACTTCGGCACACCCGAGCACGACGGCACGGACCCGTTCTTCGGCGGCGACGGGCCGCCGCGCAACGGCTGCGTGGCCTGCGGGCGGTGCATGGTCGGCTGCCCGTTCGGGGCGAAGAACACGCTCGTCAAGAACTACCTGTGGTTCGCCGAACAGGGCGGCGCCCAGGTGCTGCCCGAGCGCACGGTCGTCGACGTGCGCCCGCTCGGCGCGGGCGACGGCAGCGACGGCTACGCGGTGCTCAGCGAACGCACGGGCGCCTGGCTGCGCAAGGACCACCGCACCCACACGGCGCGGGGCGTCGTCTTCGCCGCCGGCCCGCTCGGGACGAACAAGCTGCTGCAGCGCTGCCGGCTGGGCGGCTCGCTGCGCATCTCCGAGCGCCTCGGCGAGCTCGTGCGCACCAACAGCGAGGCGATCCTCGCGGTCACCGCGCCCGACGACTCGATCGACTTCACCCGGCGCGTGGCGATCAGCGGCTCGATCTACCCGGACGCCGACACGCACATCGAGACCGTCACCTACGGGCACGCGGGCAACTCGATGAGCCTGCTCTACACGCTGCTGGTGGGCGATGGGACCCGGCTGACCCGCCCGCTGAAGCTGCTGGGCGCCGCGGCGCGACACCCGATCAGGTTCGTGAGGGTCCTCAGCCCGCGGGCGTGGTCGCGGCGAACGATCATCCTGCTCGTCATGCAGACGCTCGACAACGCGATCGCCCTGCGCCCCCGCCCCAGCCGCTTCGGCAACGGGCTGCGCCTGCAGACCGAGCAGGACCCCGACAGGCCCAACCCGACGTTCATCCCCGTGGCCAACCAGGCCGCGGAGTGGATGGCGCAGCGGATCGGCGGGACCCCGCAGAGCTCGCTGACCGAGGCGCTGGCCAACATCCCGACGACCGCGCACATCCTCGGCGGCGCGGTGATCGCCGGCTCGCCCGAGCAGGGCGTCGTCGACGCCCACCAGCGCGTCTTCGGCTACGAGCGCCTGCTCGTCTGCGACGGCTCGGTCATCCCCGCCAACGTCGGCGTGAACCCGAGCCTGACGATCACCGCGCTCGCCGAGCGGGCGATGAGCCACATTCCCGCCGCGAACGCGGCGACGCCAGACAGCGCACACCCAGTCGCGGCGTGATCTAGGCTGGGTGGCGTGGCCACCCAGCCCGCCGAGAAGCCGCCGCCCGCCGAGGGGTCGCCGCCCGCCGAGAAGCCCTCGCTCGTCCATCGCCTGCACAGCCAGCGCGAACGCCACCTGCAGCGCTCCAAGCCCGTCCGTGCGCTGTGGGTCATCGCGGGGTTCACGATCCTCGTCGGCGGGGTCGCCATGCTCGTTCTGCCGGGGCCGGCGTTCGTCGTGATCCCGGTCGGCCTGGCCATCCTCTCGCTGGAGTTCGCGTGGGCGGAGGGACTGCTGCAGCGGGCGATCGAGCAGGGCGAGAAGGCCAGGCAGAAGGCCTCGGAGACGACGGCCACGCAGCGCGTCCTGTCCGGGATCGCCGGAGCGCTGGCCGTCGGCGCGATCGTCGCGTGGGCCCTGCTCGGCGACATCCCGCTCGTTCCGGTCTGAGCGGCCGGCGTCCGACGTGGTCAACCGGCGCCCGCAGCTGCAGATCGTCGCCCCGTCCGCGTCGCCCGAGGAGGCGGCCGCGGTCGCCGCCGCGCTCGAGCGCTTCATGCGCGAGACCGCGCCCACGCCCGCTCCCGCGG
>JACCQW010000260.1 GCA_013813955.1 Solirubrobacterales bacterium | reverse complement strand
GGCGCGATACGAGCCTGTCGGAGGAGGTCTCGCGAGCGCTGGGCAGCGCACGCATGTCGTCGGCGATGATGCCGATGCTCGGAATGGGCCGCGACCGGCCGGGCGGGAGACTGCGCCTGCGCGGCCCCGCCCTCGAGCTGACATGGGATCCCGCCGACTCCGCCGAGCACTTCGACGCGCTCGAGGCGACGGCTCGGGCGCTGTCGGGCGAGCTGGGAGGCGAGTTCATGGGCGAGCCGCTCGCGCGCAAGAGCCGCACGCTCTCGGTCCATCCACTCGGAGGCTGTCCGATGGCCGAGAGCCCGCGCCACGGAGTGGTCGACGCATGGGGGGAGGTCCACGGCCGCCCGGGCCTGTTCGTCGCCGACGGTTCCGTCATGCCCGGCCCGGTGGGGCCCAACCCGAGCTTTACGATCGCGGCCCTGGCCGACCGCTTCGCCGGCCGGATGATCGAGCGCGCCGGCGGATGACGTCGCTGCGCTTCGACGAGCGGATGGGCGGGTGGCTGTCCTTCGACGAGCGCAGCTTCAACCGTGCCGTGCTTGCCGGCGAGCGGGCGCAGATCGCCTGCCGCGCCCAGCTGCGCATCCATGTCGCGGACGTCGACCGCTTCGTCGCCGATCCCGAGCTGGCGGCGACCGCGACGGGCTGGGTGGACTGCGACGCGCTGGGCGGTCGCCTGCCGATCGAGCGGGCGACCTTCAACCTGTTCGCGCGCGCCCCCGACGATCGCCACCTGCGCATGCGCTACCGGCTGTTCCTGCGCGATCCGGTCGGCCATGAGTTGACGCTGAGCGGCTTCAAGGTGATCGAGGACGACCCCAACCACGACTCGTGGTCCGATACCACGACGCTGTTCACGCGTCTGTTCGCGGGCCATCTCGAGCCCGGCCAGGAGCGCGCGGACGCGATCGTGGCGACGGGGATCCTGCGGATCTCCCTGCCGGGGCTCGTGCGCCTGATGGCGTCCATGGCAGCGGGTGAGGGCTCGGTGGGAGCACGTCTGCGGGCGCGCGTCCGGTTCGGCGGGCTGTTCGTGGATCGCGTGCGGCGCGTCTACGCCGGCCGCTGGCTGCGCGACGCGCAGACGCCCTGGCCTGAAGGCGACCCCGATCAGCCGCTGTACGAGGGCTACGACCCCGGTGACTGGCATCACCTGCCCGGCCGCGACGGGCTGCGCCGCCGGATCGTCGCGTTTCGCGCCGACGACGGCCATCCCCTGACCCTGCATCAGATCAACGCCTACCGGGAGCCGACGCGCGGGCCGGTCCTGCTCGCCCACGGAGCCGGCATGCGCGCCAACGCGTTCTACGACCCGCCTGTGCCGCGCACGATCGTCGACGCGCTAGTGGGCGAGGGCTATGACGTGTGGTCGCTGAACTGGAGAGGATCGATCGACTTCCCGCCCCATCGCTGGTCGCTGGACCGCGTGGCCCGCTACGACCACCCGGCCGCGGTGCGGACGATCCTGGCCGAGACGTCCCGCGACGAGCTGAAGGCCGTGGTCCACTGCCAGGGGTCCTCGAGCTTCGTCATGGCTGCCGTCGCCGGGCTGCTCGAGCAGGTCACCCACGTCGTCTCCACGGCGGTCTCGCTGCACCCGGTGGTCAGCCGGGGAGCGCGGTTCAAGCAGCTCACCGTGCTGCCGGTCAGCGGCATGCTCTCCCCGTACCTGGACGCGCAGTGGGGCATCCGCGCGCCGACCCCGTTCGCGGCGGCCACGGCGCGCTACGCACGGCTCGTGCGCCACGAGTGCGACGACCCCGTCTGCAAGATGCTGCAGTTCATGTACGGCTCCGGCCCCGAGGTGGTCTGGCGCCACGACAACCTCGAGGCCGACACCCACGCCTGGGTCAGCCGCGAGTTCGGCTACGCGCCGTTCCGGCTGCTGCGCCAGGTCTCGCGGTCGGCGCGCGCCGGGCACATCGTGCCGTCCGAGCGTCTGGAGGACCTCCCGGCGTCCTACGTCGCGCAGGCACCGGACACCGATGCGCGCTTCACGTTCATGACCGGGGAGCTCAACAAGCTGTTCCTGCCGAAGAGCCAGCGGCTGACCTACGAGCACTTCGACCGCTTCCAGCCCGGCCGGCACTCGCATGCGGTGGTCCCCGGCTTCAGCCACCTCGACCTCTACTTCGGCAGCGGTGCCGAGTCCGCGACCTACCCGCTGATCCTCGCCGGGCTCGAAGACTGACGCGCTCAGCGCGCGACGCCGGCGAGGTCGCGGCGGGTGCGCACGCCGAGCTTGCGGAACACCGCGCGCGCGTGGCTGCGGACGGTTTCGACGCTGACCGACAGCGCGGCCGCGATCTCCGCATTGGAGCGGCCCTGCTGCAGGTGGCTGAGCACGTCGGCCTCGCGGGGGGTCAGCGGGTCGGGGCCGCAGGGGCCGTCGCCCGACAGCTGGCCGGGCCGCGGCAGGACGTGCAGCCCCCGGGACGCGAGGTGGATCGCGTTGAGGACGTCGCGGCCCTGCACCTCCTTGGCCAGGCATGCCGTCGCCCCCAGGGCGAGCATCTGATTGCAATCGGCGGGCGTCGGCCGCGCCGCGAGCACGACCAGGTGGGTCGCCGGGTGCGCCGCGTGCAGCCGGTGCACATCGGCGCCGGCGCGCAGCGCGCGGTGGTTGATGATGGTCACGCGCGGGCGCTCGGCGGCGATCACGTCGTCCAGGCGCTCCATCGCGACGTCGGCCGCGACGATGCTCAGGCTCGGGTCAGCGGAGATCAGCGCACGCAGGCCGGCGCCGACGAGATCCTCGAAGCGCGTAATGGCGACGGTGACTGGAGCAGACATCCGCTGCACCTATCGGCAGCACGGCGCGACAGGGTGAGTCACTTCTCACCCCAAGATCACCCCTGCGGGGGGACGACAGGGCAGCCGCGCTCGTCGATCATGGCGGCTGTCGGGGATCAGGGCCGGTCATGGGGGCCGGGCGTCACACACACTTCCTCGGGACGGCATGGGGTACGCAGTGGGGAGAGAAGAGGGCCTTCGGGCCCTTTTCTCGTGTTCGGCCGACGTCCGGGCGCTGACGGCCTGGTCGCTACCTATCAGCCACGCTGCCCGCCGTCGCCCACGCCGGCCACCACGGAGGCCGACCAGTCGACGACCGAGGTCGGCTTGACGACGTGGCGCGCCATCCCGAGGTCCTTGGGCTGCAGGCCCAGCGCCAGGCCGACGAGCTGGGGGAGGTGCAGGACCGGCATCTTCAGGGCGCGGCCGGCGACCCGCTCGGCCAGCGGCTGCTGCAGGTCGAGGTTCAGGTGGCACAGCGGGCACGGCGTCACCAGGCAGTCGGCGTCGGCGTCGACGGCGTCACCCAGGTGGCGCGCCGCCTGCTTGAGTGAGGCCTGCTTGTTCATCGTGATGATGGGGAAGCCGCAGCACTTGTGCATGCCGGCGTACTCGATGACCGTGCCGCCCAGCGCCTCGATCACGAGGCTGAGGTAGGTGTCTCGCGGGCGCTCCTCGTCGATGCCCATCCGATCGGTCGGGCGCACGATGTAGCAGCCGTAGAACGGACCGACGCGCAGGTCGGTCAGCGGGCGGCACACCTTGTCACGCAGCGTCTCGAGGCCGATCTCCTCCACGAGCAGCCAGAGGAAGTTCTTGTTGGTCAGCCCCTTCTCGTAGCTGAGGCCTTCGCCGGCGAGCGTCGCGTTTACGTGGGCCCGGTACTCGGCGCTGGCGTCCAGGCGCTCCTGGCACTCCGTCTGCGCCCCCTGGCACGTGGAGCAGATGTTCATCATCAGCTCGGCGCCCTCGACCTGCTGGGCGAGCGCGAACGTGCGGGCGTTGAGCGTGTCGGCGAGCTCCTGGTTGTGCTCGGCGATCACGCCCGCGCCGCAGCAGGCCGCACGGTCGAGCTCGACGAGCTCGATGTTCAGCAGCGGGGCGACCTGCGCCATCGAGCCGTGCAGCTCGGGGGTGAAGCCGCGCGAGACGCAGCCGGGCCAGTAGGCGACCTTCATCGCGTCGGGCTCCCTTCGGGGCTCTGCCCCGGCTGCCCGGACTCCGCAGCGGTCTGGCCGCCGCCGTCGGCGGCGACCGCGGCCGTGGCGGTGTCCTCGGACTCCTCCTCGTCGTAGCCTGAGATGTACAGGTTCAGCTCGAAACGCTCCTCGCGGCCCTCGACGGTCGTGTAGATACGCTTGATCTGCTTGAGGTCTGCCGCGGGCAGGTTGTGCGGTCTGAGGATCTTCATCGGCGTCGCCTTGCGGCGCAGCAGCATCTTCGCGATGACCGGCAGCGAGTCGACGAGCTCGGCGCCCGCTGCGGGGGCGAACTTGCCGAAGAACGAGTCGCCGCCGTGCGAGCGCGGCAGCAGCTCGGCCTCCCACAGGATCCCGTGGTCGCGGATCAGGCTCACGAATGCCGACTCGTGGCGCGCGCCGTTGTTGCGGTCGACGATGTGGTGGTCGCCCGTGGCGCGGCGGCGCAGGCGCATGATCTGGCTCATCGGCGCGACCCCCTTGGGGCACGCGTCGATGCACTTGAAGCAGTGGGTGCAGTCGAAGATGCCGGCGGGGTCCTCGGCGAGGTCCTGCAGGCGCTCGAGCTGCTCGGCGTCGCGCGGGTCGCCGACGAAGCGGTAGGCCTTGGCCAGCGCCGCGGGGCCGATGAAGTCCGGGTCGACCTCCATCGACAGGCAGTCCGACACGCACGCGCCGCACTGGATGCAGGCCATCGACTGCGTGACGTCGACCATGTTCTCGTGCGCCACGACGTACTCGCGCTCGGGCACCGGCTGCTTGGCGATCAGCCACGGCGTGACGCGCCGGATCTTCTTCCAGTGCACCGCGTCCATGTCGACGATGAGGTCCTTGATCACCGGCATGTTGCCCATCGGCTCGACCTCGATGACGCCGTCGCGCGCGCCGCGCAGGGCCTTGTCGAGGTGCGTGTGACAGGCCAGGGCGGGCTGGCCGTTGATGCGCACGCCGCACGAGCCGCAGATCGCCGCGCGACAGGAGCAGCGGATGGCGATCGAGCCGTCGAAGCGCGCCCTGGCCTGCAGGATGCCCTCGAGCACGGAGCGGTGCGGCTCGAGGTCGACCTTGTGCTCGTCCCAGTAGGGGGCGTCGCCCGATTCGGGGTCGAAGCGACGCAGGCGCAGGGTGAACTCGGCCATCAGTACTTACGCTCCTCGGGCTGCCATCGGGTGATCGTGACGGGTGAGTGGGACACGCTCGGCGCGTCCCCGCCGTTGCGCGAGATGTCGATGTGCTTGAGCCATTCGTCGTCGTCGCGCTCGGGGAAGTCGGTGCGGAACTGCGCCCCGCGCGACTCCTTGCGCTCGATCGCCGCCACGACCGTGGCCTCGGCGGCATCGAGCAGGTACCCGAGCTCGATCGCGCCCAGCACGTCCTGGTTGAAGACGGTGCCGCCGTCGTCGATGTAGGCGGTCCCCGCCTCTTCCTTGAGCCGGCGCACGATCTCGTGGGCCTCGCGCAGGCCGTTCTCGTCGCGGTAGACCGCGACGAGGCGGTTCATCGTCGTGCCGAGCTCGTCCTTGATCTCCGAGGTGCGCCGCCCTGACTTCTCGCGGGCGATGATCGCGTCGATCCGCGCGACGTCCTCGTGCAGCCTGGTCTCGGGCGCGGAGGGCATCGGCACGCCGGCGGAGCGCGCCGCGGCGTGCTCGCCCGAGCGGCGGCCGAAGATGAGCGTGTCCAGCAGCGAGTTGGCGCCCAGGCGGTTGCCGCCGTGCACCGACACGCATGCGACCTCGCCGGCGGCGTACAGGCCCGGGATCGGCGTCCGGCCGTCGATGTCGGTCTTGACGCCGCCCATGATGTAGTGCTGGCCGGGGCGGATGACGATCGGCTCCCGTGTGATGTCGGTGCCCGCGAAGTCCCTGCCGATGTTGACGATCTCGCGCAGCGCCTCGAGCACGCGCTTCTTGGGGACGACGGTGATGTCGAGGTAGATCCCGCCTCCGTCCTCGCCGACGCCGCGGCCCTCGTTGATCTCGGTCTGCTCGGAGCGCGAGACCACGTCGCGCGAGGCCAGCTCCATCTTGTTGGGCGCGTACTTCTCCATGAACCGCTCGCCCTCGGAGTTCAGCAGGTGCGCCCCCTCGCCGCGCGCGCCCTCGGTGATGAGAAACCCGTTCTCGGCGAGCGTCGTGGGGTGGTACTGGATCATCTCCATATCCATCAGCGGCGCGCCGACGTCGTAGGCCTGGGCGATGCCGTCGGCGGTGCAGATGAGCGCGTTCGTCGTGGGCCTGTAGCACTGGCCGGCGCCGCCCGAGGCGAGGATCACGTTCTTGGCGCTGAAGACCTCCATCGCGCCGGTGCGCACGTCGCGCGCCACGCAGCCCGCGCAGCTCCCGTCGTCGTCGAGGATCAGCGATGTCGTGAACCACTCCTCGTAGCGGTCCACCGTCTCGTGGTGCTTCATGAGCTGCTCGTAGAGCACGTGCAGGATCGCCTGACCGGTGATGTCGGCCACGTAGGCGGTGCGCTTCATGGAGGCGCCGCCGAAGGCGCGCAGGTCCAGCAGGCCCGCCTCGTTGCGGTGGAAGGTCACGCCGATGTGCTCGAGGTGCAGGACCTCCTCGGGCGCCTCGCTGCACATGATCTCGATCGCGTCCTGGTCGCCGAGGAAGTCCGAGCCCTTGACGGTGTCATAGGCGTGCGAGGTCCAGTCGTCGTCGATGCTGATCGCGGCGTTGATGCCGCCGGCGGCGGCGACCGAGTGCGAGCGGACGGGGTGGACCTTGCTCATGATCGCAACGCTCGCACCGGCCTCGGCCGCGGCCAGCGCGGCGCGCTGGCCGGCGAGACCTGCGCCGATGATGAGAACGTCGTGAGCGGGCACGGGCCGGACTCTATACGGCCGAGTGCGCACCCTCAGGGTCACGCCGGGCCCCGTCCGGACGGGCCGATTTCCGGGGGTCAGCCCAGACGCTGGGGCAGGGCGGCGGTCAGCGCGCGCCGCACCTGTTCGACGGTCACGACCCCGCGCAGGACCCCGTCGGCGTCGACCGCCATGAGCGCGCCGCGGGCCCGTAGCTCCTCGTCGCCCAGCAGCGACTCCAGCGGCCGGTCGTCGCGCACGCGCCAGCCGTCGGCGTCGTGCGCCTCGACGACCTCGAGGACCTCCAGCGCGGGCCGGCCCGCGGCGATCTCGGCCTCCACTCGCCCCTCGCGCACGACGCCCATGAAGCGCCCGCGCTCGTCGGTCACCGGGAAGAAGTCCCACCGGTAGCGCAGGAAGAACTCCTCCTGCGCGCGGCTGAGCGAGGTGCCGGCGGGCATGCTCACCGGCTCGGAGTCCATGATGTCGGTGACGGTGATGCCGTCGAGGCGTTCGGTGAACGCCGTCGAGACCACGGCGCTCCGTGCCGCCTGCGCGAGAAACCAGCCGAGCACGCCGAGGTAGATGCCGTTGAGCAGATCGTCGTAGGCGACTGCGAGGAAGACCCCGAAGCCCACGAGCGCGTAGCCGAACCACGCGCCCACGCGGCCCGCCGCCCGGGTCGCGCGGTTGCGGTCGCCGGTGATCCGCCAGACCGCCGCGCGCGCCAGGCGTCCGCCGTCCAGCGGAAAGGCGGGGATCATGTTGAAGACGAACACCGCGGCGTTGATCAGCGCGAGCCAGCCGAGCAGCGCGAGCGCCGGCGAGGTCTCGGCGTCGTTGTCGAGCATCGCGACGTCGAGCGCCTGTCCCTGCGAGATGAGCGCGCTCAGCCCGACGCAGATGGCGACGACCAGCAGCGTGACCGCCGGACCGGCCGCGGCGACCTTGAACTCGGTGGCGGGCGAGTCGGTGTCGCGGCTCATCTTCGCGACGCCGCCGAAGAACCACAGGTCGATCCCGCTGATGGCGATCCCCAGCCGGCGGGCGACGAGCGCGTGACCCAGCTCGTGCAGGACCAGCGAGACGAAGAACAGCAGGACCGCCGCGACGGCGACCCCGTAGGCCTCGGTGCTCGATCCGTCCAGGACGTCCTGGAAGTAGTCCGACAGGAGGAAGATGAAGACGAACAGGACGACGAACCAGCTCGGGCTCGCCCCGATGCGGATGCCGAAGATCCGCACGAGCTGGACGGACGGACCGGTGCCGAACACCGCCTCATGTTCGCAGGCGCGCCCGGGGGAGAGAGAGCTTTGGGGCCCCAAGCGGGCGTCGAAGCCGCCGCGACAATCAGAGCAGTGCACAGTCGGCCAGGGAGACCGGTCGGCTCACACCGGCGGCGTGTGCCGCGCGACGATCGCCTGCGTGTCCACCCCGGCGGGCAGCGTGCCGTAGGCCAGCCCGGCGTCCCCGGCCAGGCGCGACGCGCAGAACGCGTCGGCGACGGCGGCCGGGGCGTGGCGCACGAGCAGCGAGCCCTGCAGGGCGAGCGCCATCTTCTCCACGACGCGCCGAGCGCGGACCTCGATCGCCTCGAGGTCTGCGAACTCGTCGCGCAGCCCGGCCGTGAACGCATCCAGGCGCGGGTCGGCCCCCGCCGCCTCGCCGACCTCGTCGAGGAACGCCTGCAGGAGACCGTCCCCGCCCGCCCGGCTGAGCGCCCGCAGCACGTCGAGGGCCATGACGTTGCCCGACCCCTCCCAGATCGAGGACAGCGGCATCTCGCGGTACAACCGGGGCATCCCGGACTCCTCGACGTAGCCATTGCCGCCGAGGCACTCCAGCGCCTCGAAGGCCAGGCCGGGCCCGCGCTTGCACACCCAGTACTTGGAGACCGCCGTGCCCAGGCGCTTGAGGTGCTGCGCCCGCTCGTCCCCGGGCGCCTCGTCGTAGGCGCGAGCGAGGCGCATGGCCAGCGCGGTCGCCGCCTCGGACTCCACGCACAGGTCGGCGAGCACGTTGCCCATCAGCGGCTGGTCGATCAGGCGCTTGCCGAAGGCCGACCGGTGGCGGGCGTGCCACGTCGCGTGGGCGACGCCCATCCGCATCCCGGCCGCCGTGCCGATCACGCAGTCCAGGCGGGTGTGGCCGACCATCTCGATGATCGTCGGCACCCCGCGGCCGGGCTCGCCCACCATGCGCGCCCAGGCGCCGTGGAACTCGACCTCGCTGGAGGCGTTGGAGCGGTTGCCGAGCTTGTCCTTCAGGCGCTGCAGGTGAAACCGGTTGCGCGTGCCGTCGGGCAGGATGCGCGGCATCGCGAAGCACGAGACGCCCTCGTCCGTGGTCGCCAGAACGAGGAACAGGTCGCACATCGGCGCCGAGCAGAACCACTTGTGCCCGGTGATCTCGTACTCCCCGCCGGCGCCGCCGCCGTTCAGGGCCCGGGCCACGGTCGTGTTCGCGCGCACGTCAGAGCCGCCCTGCTTCTCGGTCATCGCCATCCCGCACAGCGCGCTGGACTTGGCCGCACCGCCCGCGTGCAGCTCGGGGTCGTAGGTCGTCGCGGTCAGCCGCGGCTCCCACTCGGCGGCGAGCTCGGGCTGCGCGCGCAGCGCGGGCACGGCCGCGAAGGTCATCGTGATGGGGCAGGCGAAGCCGCCCTCGGCCTGCACCGCGGTGAGATACAGCGCGGTGCGCGCGACGTGGGCCCCGGAGCGGGCGGGATCTGATTCGGACGTCCACGGCAGGCTGTGCAGCTCGTGGGCCACCGCGAGGGCCATGAGGTCGTGCCACGCGCGGTGAAACTCGACCTCGTCGATGCGGTGCCCGTAGCGATCGAAGGCCTTGAGCTTGGGCGGGTGCTCGTTGGCCTCGAAGCCCCAGCGGATCGGATCAGCGCCCCATACCGCGCCCGCCTCGCGGGCGCGCTCGTTCGCCCAGCCGCCGCCCTCGCGCTCGAGCGCCTCGACGAGCGCGACGTGGTCCTCGAAGAGGTTGCGGCCCTCCAGCGGCGGAGCCTGGTTGGCGACGGTGTGGGTGGCGAACGGCGCCTCAGGCGGCGTCGAGACGGACATGGCGGGGCTCCTCTCCGGTGACGGATCTCAGGCAGAAGGCGGTCAGGCCGGCGACGAGCGCCTCCTCGTCGCCCGAACGCGCGGCGGTGGGGGAGGTGGGGCCGACGAGCGCCTCGGCGATCGCGCCGACGATGGCGGCGGCGGTCAGCTCGCAGTCCTGCCCGGGCAGCTCGCCGGACCCCACGCCTTCGCGCAGCGCGGCCGCGAACGCGTCGCGGTAGGCGGCGCGGAACACGAGACGCTCGGCCTCCACCGCGGGATCGACGGGCTCGGCGATGAGAGCCCAGGCCAGCCGGCGCCCGCGCAGCGCGCGGCGGGCGAAGACCTGCACCGCGGCCGCGAGGCGATCGACCACCGGGCCCTGCCCTCCGGCCGCCGCGGTGACCGCGTCGACCTCGTGCTGGGAGGCGCGGCGGAAGACCTCGGCGAACAGCTCGGCCTTCGAGCCGAAATGGCGGTACACGCTGCCCGTGGCCACGCCGGCCCGCCGGGCGACCGCCGCGACCGACGCCTCCCGGTATCCGCCGTGGGCGATGAGCGCGTGCGCCGCAACGACGATCCGCTCGCGGGTCCGCGCGCGGCGGGCCTCGGTGCGCTCGGTCGGGCGGTACGCCATCCGAAGAAGTGAACCACGCTTCAGTTCTTGGCGCAATGTTCCCCGCAGTGCGTCCGGTGCTCGCGAGCCACGCCCCGCCTGACCCCGCCGCAGTGGCGCGCTCGACTAGCCTCCGCGCCTCCCGGACCCGAAGGAAGCCCTGCCGATGGCCAAGATCAAGGTGACCAACACGGTCGTCGAGCTCGACGGCGACGAGATGACCAGGATCATCTGGCGGTTCATCAAGGACCAGCTGATCCTGCCCCACCTCGACGTGCGGCTCGAGTACTACGACCTCGGCATCGAGCACCGCGACGCGACCGACGACCAGGTGACCGTGGACGCCGCCAACGCGATCAGGCGCCATGGGGTCGGCGTGAAGTGCGCGACGATCACGCCCGACGAGGCGCGCGTGGAGGAGTTCGGGCTGAAGGCCATGTGGCGCTCGCCCAACGGGACGATCCGCAACATCCTCGGCGGCGTCATCTTCCGTGAGCCGATCGTCATCTCCAACGTTCCGCGCCTGGTGCCCGGCTGGAAGAAGCCGATCATCATCGGCCGCCACGCCTTCGGCGACCAGTACCGCGCGACCGACACACGGATCCCCGGCGCCGGCAAGCTGAACCTGACCTTCACGCCGGCCGACGGCGGTGAGCCGATCGACCTCGAGGTCTTCGACTTCCCCGACGGGGGCGGCGTCGCGATGGCGATGTACAACCTCGACGCGTCGATCCGCGACTTCGCCCGCGCGTCGCTGCGCTACGGCCTCGAGCGCGGCGTCCCCGTCTACATGTCGACCAAGAACACGATCCTGAAGACCTACGACGGCCGCTTCAAGGACCTCTTCCAGGAGATCTTCGACGCCGAGTTCCGGACCGACTTCGAGGCCGCCGGCCTGACCTACGAGCACCGCCTGATCGACGACATGGTCGCCGCCGCGCTGAAGTGGGAGGGCGGCTACGTCTGGGCGTGCAAGAACTACGACGGCGACGTGCAGTCCGACACCGTCGCGCAGGGCTTCGGCTCGCTGGGCCTCATGACCAGCGTGCTGATGACGCCCGACGGCCAGACCGTCGAGGCCGAGGCCGCCCACGGCACCGTCACCCGCCACTTCCGCCGCCACCAGCAGGGCAAGCAGACGTCCACGAACCCGATCGCCTCGATCTTCGCGTGGACGCGCGCGCTCTCCCACCGCGGCCGGATGGACGGCACGCCGGACGTGACGGCGTTCGCCGAGACGCTCGAGCGCGTGTGCGTGAAGACGGTGCAGGGCGGAACGATGACCAAGGATCTGGCCCTCCTGGTGGGCGGCGACCAGGGGTATGAGACGACCCAGGGCTTCCTGGCCGCGATCGACGAGAACCTCACGAAGGAGATGAAGGTCTGATGGCAACCCGTGTCGTAGTCACCGGCGCCGCCGGCCAGATCGGCTATGCGCTGCTGTTTCGCATCGCCTCCGGCCAGATGCTCGCGCCCGACGAGAAGATCCAGCTGCGCCTGCTGGAGATCCCCGACGCGGTCAAGGCCGCCGAGGGCACGGCGCTGGAGCTGTTCGACTGCGCGTTCCCGCTGCTTGAGTCCGTCGACATCCACGACGACCCCAGGCAGGCCTTCGACGGCGTCAGCGTCGCGGTGCTGGTCGGCGCGCGCCCGCGCTCGAAGGGCATGGAGCGCGCCGATCTGCTCGAGGCCAACGGCGCGATCTTCAAGCCGCAGGGCGAGGCGCTGAACGCCGGCGCGGCCGACGACCTCAGGGTCCTCGTGGTGGGCAACCCGGCCAATACGAACGCGCTGATCGCGTCCGCCAACGCACCCGACATCCATCGGTCGCGCATCACGGCCATGACCCGCCTCGACGAGAACCGCGCGGTCGCCCAGCTCGCACAGAAGCTCGGCAAGGGCGTGGAGTCCGTGCAGGACCTCGTCGTGTGGGGCAACCACTCGCCGACGATGTTCCCCGACCTGTTCAACGCGAGGGTCGACGGCGACCCCGCGGTCGAGCAGGTCGACATGGACTGGTATGAGAACGAGTACATCCCGCGCGTGGGCAAGCGCGGCGCGGAGATCATCGAGGCCCGCGGGGCGTCGAGCGCCGCGTCGGCCGCCAACGCCGCGATCGACCACATGCGCGACTGGTTGCTCGGCGCCGACGGGCTGCGGTCGATGGCGGTGCCCTCCGACGGCTCCTACGGCGTGCCGGAGGGCATCGTGTCGTCGTTTCCGGTGCGTTGCAAGGACGGCACCTACGAGATCGACCCGGGCCTCGAGATCGGCGACTTCGCCCGGGCGAAGATCGACGCCACCGTCAAGGAGCTGACCGACGAGCGCGATGCCGTGAAGGAGCTCGGGCTCGTCTGATCAACCGCGGAAGGGCAGGACCTCCAGCGAGAGCATCTCGCCGCGCATGCGGCGCGGCAGGTAGCCCGTGAACAGCGTGTAGGAGTGCACGGTGCCCCTGCGCGCGGCGATGCTCTCGCGCACGTCGGCGGGCAGCGGCGAGCTGAGGCTCCAGGCCCCGTTCTCGATGCTCGCGGTGCGCTCGAGCGTGCGCGTGGTGCCGTCGGCCGCATCCCAGTCGATGCTCACGCGCACGACGCCGCGCGCGCCACGGGCGGTGGTGCCGCGCGCACGCAGGCGCCCGCCGTCGATCTTCGGCCGCGCGACCGTGCGCAGGCCGGATGCGTTGGGGCCGGCGCGCAGCCGGACCTCCTGCGCGCGGGTGTCGTCGTCGCCCGGGTAGCTGATCGTGAGGATGCCGGTCCCCCGCCGGGACTGCTGCGCCGCCAGCGGGCGCTCGAAGCTCAGGCGGCCGCGCGTGGAGTCGACCTTCTGCCCGAAGCGCGTCGTGCGCCCGCCCGCCTCGAAGGCCACCCGCGCGGTGCCCGACGCCCGGCGCGTGATCGGCGCCAGCACGTTGAGGCGCCCGCCGCTCACGGACGAGCGCTGCAGCTCGAGCTTGGAGGGGAAGCGCGCGGCCCCCGCATTCTGAGGCGGAGCCTGCGCTGCCGGCGGCGACGGAGCAGGCGGGCCCGGGGCGGGGGCGGGGGCGGTGATCGTGAAGGTGCGGCTCGCCGGCGAGGCGTCCCTGTTGCCGGCCGCGTCGACCGCGCGCACATCGAAGGTGTGGTTGCCGGCGGCGAGGGCGCCGTAGGTCTTGCCGGTCGCGCACTGCTCGAACGCGGCACCGTCGAGGCGGCACTCGAACGTCGCCGTCGACTCGCTGGAGGTGAAGGCGAAGCGCGTGGTCGTCCCCGGCGGGAGGTTGCCCTCCGGGCCGGAGGTGATCGAGGTCTCCGGCGCACCGGTGTCGACGACGAACGTGACCGGGTTGCTGAAGCCCTCGCCGGGGGCCTCGTCGCGCTGCTTGGCGCGGACCGTGATCTGGTCGTCGCGGATGGCGTACGGCGCCCTGACGCTCCACGCCCCGTTGGGCTGGTGGGTCGTCTGGATGTCCGGGAACTTCGCCCCGCTCGGGGTCGGGCCGGAGAAGACCTCGAGCGTGATCGTGTCCCTGTCGCCGATCGCCAGGCCGGCGACCCCGGAGAACGTCGGGCGGCTGGTGGTGACGACCTGCCCGGGCGCCGGGCTCTCGATCCGGGGCTTGGGCGGGGTGGAGTCCACGGAGAAGCTGCGCGTGGCGGGGGTCGGGTCGGCGTTCGTCGCGGGATCGGTCGCGGTCACCTCGACGGTGTGCGGCCCGTCGCCCAGCGGCAGGCCGCCCGCCGCTGTGAGCGACTGGCCGGAGGTGCAGGGAACCGGCGCGCCGGCGTCGATCTTGCAGGTGAACGCGACGGGCTCACCGGCGGTGAACGTGAACGCCGGACGGCCCGAGCGGTTGACGGCGCCCGGGTCGGCACGGCCGTCGGGGCCGAGCTGGATCGTGGCGTCGGGCACGACGGTGTCGACCGAGAACGTCCGTGGGGCGCTGCGGCCTTCGTTGCCCGCGGTGTCGGCCTGCCGTGCCCGCGCGGTGTAGACGTTGCCGGCGGGGGTGGCGTTGCCGGCGAGGGCGATCGGCGTGCTTTCGGAGTACCCGCCTCCGGCGTCGCGCGTGGTGACGACCGTCGTGGCCGGAGCCTCGCCCGCGTCGATGGTCGGGCCCGGGTAGACATCGACCGCGACGGTCACCGTGTCACGCGCGACCGATCCGGCGAGGCCGGTGATGAGCGGCGTGGTGTCGTTGGTCGCCCCGCCCGCGGCCGGCGCAGTGATGGAGATCGACGGCGCCGTACGGTCGGCGGTGAACGCCCGCGTCGCGCTGAAGCCCTCGTTGCCGAAGGGATCGGACTGACGCGCGCGGGCGGTGTAGGGACCCTCGGGAAGATCTGCCGGAGGAGTCGCGCTGTAGGCGCCGCTCGGGTTCGCGGTGAAGGTGAAGGCCGGGGTGCCGGTCGCCGCGTTGCCGTTGAAGATCTCGATCGTCACCGGGCCTGCCTCGTCCGTGGTGCCGGAGAACGCCGGGCGCGGGTTGTTCGTCGCGCTGCCGTCGGCCGGCGTGGCCAGGACCAGCGTCGGCGGCGTGACGTCGATGGT
>JACCQW010000448.1 GCA_013813955.1 Solirubrobacterales bacterium | reverse complement strand
CACCGAGCACCAGCTCGAGCTCGGCCGCGCCGCGCTGGCCGAGATCCTCCGCGTGGAGGAGCCCGCCTGAGCAGGCCCGGCCCCGCGCTGCGCCCGGCCGCCGCCGGTCCATGGCGCCGAGCCGCGCTCCAGCTTTTCGCCGGCCGTGCCGATGCGGCGAGGGATGCTCGAGTCGATCAAGAACTTCGGGGTGGAGTGGTCGGGCGTGGCGACCATCCTGTTCATGGTCATCATCGCGTTCTTCCTCTGGCGGACGCTGAAGCTGATGCCCAAGACCAAGCCGGTGCAGATCAAGCCGGAGACGAAGTCCTCGGTCGGCTGGGAGGACATCGCCGGGGTCGAGGACGCCAAGGGCGAGCTGCAGGAGGTCGTCGAGTTCCTGCGCGACCCCAAGCACTTCCGCAGGCTGGGCGCCAAGGTCCCCAAGGGCGTGCTGCTGCACGGCCCGCCGGGCACCGGCAAGACGATGCTGGCCAAGGCCGTCGCCCACGAGTCCGGCGCGGAGTTCTTCTCGCAGTCGGCCGCCTCCTTTGTCGAGATGTTCGCCGGGCTGGGCGCCGCGCGCATCCGCCGGCTGTTCCGCGAGGCCCGCAAGGCGACGCCCGCGATCATCTTCATCGACGAGCTCGACGCCGTCGGCGGCCGGCGCGGCTCGGACATCTCCGGGGAGCGCGAGCAGACGCTCAACCAACTGCTGGTCGAGATGGACGGCTTCACGTCCAGCGGCGACCTGGTCGTGATGGCCGCCTCCAACCTGCTCGAGAAGCTCGACCCCGCGCTGCTGCGCCCGGGGCGCTTCGACCGCCAGGTGTTCGTCGCGCCGCCCGACGTGGCCGGCCGCGAGGAGATCCTGCGCGTGCACACCGCCGACAAGCCGCTGCGCGACGTCGACCTGGGCAAGGTCGCCGCCCGGACCAGCGGGCTGACCGGCGCCGACCTGGCCAACCTCGCCAACGAGGCGGCGATCCGCTGCGCCCGGCGCCGCGGGCTGGCCCTCAGCGACGAGGACTTCGACCAGGCGCTGGAGCGCATCGTGGCCGGCGTGCAGTCGCGCCGGGTGCTCAACAGCCACGAGAAGCGCGTCGTCGCCTACCACGAGGCCGGCCACGCCCTGTGCGCGGAGCTGCTGCCCGACGTCGACCGGGTGCACAAGATCTCGATCGTCCCCCGCGGCCAGGCGCTGGGCTACACGCTGAACCTGCCCGAGGAGGACCGCTACCTGAAGACGCGCGAGGAGCTCGTGGACCACATGACCGTCCTGCTCGGTGGCCGGGTGGCCGAGCAGCTGGTCTTCGGCGCGGTCACCACCGGCGCTTCCGACGACCTGCGACGGGTGGCGGACATCACCCGGGCGATGGTCCACGACTACGCGATGGGCACCGCCGACACCGCCCAGAAGGCCGTTGTCGACGGGGCCGCCGCGTCGGAGGTGACGCTGCGCATCCGCGACGAGCAGCAGCAGGAGCTGGCCTTCGAGGCCCAGCGCGGCGCGACCGACCTGATCGTCGGCCACCGCCCCAAGCTCGAGGAGCTGGCCGAGGCGCTGCTGGAGCACGAGGTGCTCGAGCGCGATGAGATCGACCGCCTCATGGCCGGCGTGCCGCGCCTGGAGCGCCGTCCCGAGACCGGGCTGCGCGTGGTGGCCGCCGCCGCGCACCCGCCACCGCACAAGCGCTGATCGGGCGCCGCGGCCACATCCCGGCCCGCGACCCGGTCAATAGGATGGGTCCATGTTCAGCCGGGTCGACCACATCGGGGTGGCCGTCGAGGACCTCGACGCCGCGCTCGCACTCTACGAGCGCGACTTCGACATGAGCCTCGCGCACCGCGAGACCGTCGACGAGCAGGGCGTGGAGGCGGTCCTGCTCGACGTGGGCGAGAACCACGTCGAGCTGCTGGCGCCGCTCGAGCCCGACAGCCCGGTCGGCAGGTTCCTGGCCAGGCGCGGCCCGGGGATGCACCACGTCGCCTATCAGGTGACCGACATCGACGCGACGCTGGACGCCCTGCGCGCGGGCGGCCTGCGCCTCATCGACGAGCAGCCGCGCACCGGCATCCGCGACTCGAGGGTCGCCTTCTTGCACCCCGCCTCCTCGGGCGGCGTGCTCACCGAGATCGTCCAACCGGCGAAGGGACACTGACCTCCACATGGCTCTGCAGCGCGTCACCATCGGCTTCTTCGGCACCCAGGTCCTCGGGGTGCGACTCGAGGAGGAGCCTCTCCAGGCGCTCCTGCAGGCCCTCGCCGCCGGCGACTGGCACGACCTGAAGGTCGACGACGGGACGATCCGGCTGAACCTCAGCCAGGTCGTCTACGTCCGCACCGAGCTCGACGAGCACCGCGTCGGCTTCGGCATGTCCGGCTAGCTCGCTCGTCCTACAGCTCGCGCCGCGCGAGCGTGAGCAGGCGCTCGCGCGCGCGCTGGTGGCGCGGGCGGTGGCTCCAGCGCTGCGCGCCGATCTCCTCCGACACCGCCAGGTCGTCCTCGAAGCGCTCCGTGAGCAGACCGGCGAATTCCGTGGACTGCACGCACAGCGTCGCCTCGTCGTTGAGCTGGAAGGAGCGGTTGTCGAAGTTCACCGAGCCGACCGAGGCCCAGGCGCCGTCGATGGTCAGCGTCTTGGCGTGCAGCATCGTCGGGCGGTACTCCCAGATGCGCACGCCCGCGTCCAGCAGCTCGTCGTAGGTCGCGCGCCCCGCGATCCGCACGGACGGCTTGTCGGTGTGCTCGCCGGGCACGAGCACCCGCACGGCGACGCCGCGGTCGACCGCGTCCGCGAGCGCCTGGATGAACGCGGGCCGCGGCGCGAAGTAGGCGCCGGTGAGGTCCAGCGTCCTGTGCGCGCAGGCGATGGCCAGGAAGTACAGGGCCTCGACGTTGGTGTCCCCGACGCCCGCCGAGGAGCGCACGAGCTGCATCGACCCGCCGCCGTCGCGCGGGTTCAGCTGGGGCAGGTAGTCCGGCCCGACGAGGACGTCGCCCGTGGCCTCCAGCCAGTTCTCCGCGAAGGCCCCCTGCAACCCGCGCACGACCGGCCCGCGCACCCGCACGTGGGTGTCGCGCCAGTGGTCGGGGTCCTGGGCGTCGCCCGTCCACTCCTCGGCGATCCCGACCCCGCCGATGAGGCCGACGTCCCCGTCGGCGACGAGCAGCTTGCGGTGGGTGCGGTTGTTGGCGCGGTGGATCGCGTAGGGCTTGATCGGCCGGAAGCGCGCAACCGTCACGCCGGCCTCCTCCATCCGCCCGATGAGGTCTGACTCCATCTTCATCGTGCCCACCGCGTCGAGCAGCACGTTCACCGCGACGCCCTGCTCCGCCTTCGCGCACAGCGCGATCGCGACGTCATGGGCGATCCCCCCGCGCCAATAGACGTAGGTCAGGACGTTCACCGAGCGCCGCGCCCCCGCGATCGTCTCCAGGAACGCCGGAAAGATCTCGTCGCCGTTGATGAGCAGGTCGACGTCGTTGCCCTCGGAGATCGGCGCGCTGGTGATCGCCTCGGCGGCGCGCAGGAATGCTCGCGACTCGACGCCGATCTCCTCGCCGCGCAGCGCATAGCCGCGACCGCGCTCACGACGGTGGCGCAGCGACTCGCTGGCGTACCACGCGCCCGCCGCGAGCACGATCGCGGCCGGCCAGCGGACGTTCACGAGCCTGCGACCACGGCGAAGCCCCCGGGGAGCACCTCGAAGCGCGCCGGGGTGCAGCGGCACAGCTCGCCGTCGACGTTGAACGCCGTCCCGTCCTCGAGTTCGAGCTCGATGCGCTCGCCGCGCAGGTGCGCGACGTCGTCCTGCGCGGTCAGGCGGCCGGTGCGCATCCCGAACGCGCGCCGCGCCAGGCCGGCGCGCGAGCCGGCCGGGACGATCGCCGTGTCGAGCAGCTCGTCGTCGTGCTCGGTGCCACCGATCTCGCTGCCGCCGCCGAACGCGCCGGTGACGCCGACGATCACCTGCCAGACGTCGCCGGCGAAGCGCTCGTCGCCGTCGACGAGCACGCGGCAGGCCAGCGGGGACGCGATCGCCCCCGCCTTCAATGCGCCGACCCCGTAGGCCAGCGCGCCAAGGCGCGCCTTGTAGGGGTGCGCGGCGCGGGCGGCGATGACCGAGAGGCCCGCGGAGGCGGCGTTGACGAACGGGCGGTCGCCGACGACGGCCAGCTCGGCCGGGCGCGTGGCGGCGCTCGGATCGGCGGCGAGCGCGGCGGCGGCCTCGAGGTCCAGCGGCAGGCCCTGGGCGCGGG